>ONGK01000077.1 GCA_900317345.1 uncultured Bacteroidales bacterium
CTATCGTAGCGATGATCTACGATTTTGACGGGACGTTGGCGCCCGGGAACATGCAAGAATACGATTTTCTCAAAGAGATCGGAGTGACTGACAAAGCGGAGTTCTGGCGTGAGAATAATGCATTGGGTAAGGCGCAGAACGCAACCGAGGTGCTCAGTTACATGAAGCTGATGATTGACAAATCCAACAACCCCAATCATCCTCGTCCTATCACTCGTCAGACTTTTAAGCAGTACGGCGCCAGTATTCCGTTGTTCAAGGGAGTGAAAGAATGGTTCGCCCTGACGCGTAAGTTAGGCGAAGAGATGGGGCTGCAGATTGAGCACTACATCAACTCATCGGGTTTACAGGAGATGGTGGAAGGTTCGTCTATTGCCCATGAGTTCAAGCATATTTATGCCAGCCATTTCATGTACGATGCGGACGGACGAGCCATGTGGCCGGCTGCTGCGATTGATTTCACAGCCAAAATGCAGATACTCTACATGATTAACAAAGGTGTGGAGAACATCAGCGACAACAAGGAAATCAACAACTATATGGCAGCAGAGGACCGACGTATTCCGTTCAACCACATGATTTATTTTGGCGATGGTCTGACGGATATCCCCAGCATGAAACTGCTGCGTTCACAGGGAGGTTTCGCTATCGCTATCTATACGCCGGAACACGAGTCACAGACGCTGGATCTGGTGGAGAGGAACATCATCAATTTCGCCTGCAAAGCCGATTATAGCAAAGACGAGGCGTTATACAACACCGTTAAAGCTATCCTTGAGCACATCAAATCGCTGGACAATTTTAACGCGTTGGAAATAACGAATATAGCAGAAGCGAAGGACGGTACGCTAACCGGCAGTCATAGCGAGCCGGAAAAAGAAGAACAGGCTACCGAGCAACCCAAACTTCTTCGCCGGATACGATTCAATTTCCTGGCAAAATAATAGGATATAAATGAATAAGAAAGATTAGAATAATATGAGAGCGATTTATTCTGATATGAGTAAATTGTAGCACAGATTAGATGTAAAAACCAAATAATATGATACGCTTAAATTGCTTTTATGTAAAAACCAAATAATATGATACGCTTAAATTGCTTTTAGAAATGAAAAAGACCATTCAAAACATAGCCGGCTATGTGCTGGGCGGAGTGATGTTCGTTGTGCTCTTGCCGACGATCATGTGGCTGGCATCGGGAATGCCGGACATGGCGGTGCATATCGGCGCATTGCGTGCATCCTTAACAGGACTGTTGATGCTTGGCGGACTAACGCTCAGCGTGTGGACTATTGTCTATATGAAACGTCGCGGAAAAGGCAATCCGATGGATGCGTTCGGGCACGAAGTCGCTCCGCGCACACAACATCTGATGACCGATGGACCGTATCGCATCAACCGCAATCCGATGTTGACAGGGACACTTGTCTATCTCGCATCATTCATCGTCTGGCTATGGACATGGCAGGCAGTATTGGTGTGGGTTATTTTCTTTGCTATCATGTTCGTGCAAGTGCTGACCGAAGAGAAACGTCTCCGCCATGATTTTGGCGAAGAATATGAGTCTTATTGCCGTCGCACAGGCCGGTTTTTACCGATTGGATTTAATGGAAACAAATAGCGTAGATATTACCGCTCAACTCTTTGCTTTACAAGACAAGGCATATGCTGACTTTCAAAGCAAGTTGCTGCCGAATATTCCTCGAGAGGCTATTATCGGCGTTAGGACACCGGACTTGCGCAAATTGGCGAAGCAAATCTGCAAGACTCCTGCTGCGCAAGAGTTCGTGCAAACTTTGCCGCATCGCTATTTTGACGAGAACCAACTGCACGCCTTTATCTTATCGGAAGAGAAGGATTTCAACACCTGTATCGCGGAAATGGAGCAATTCTTGCCTCACGTGGACAACTGGGCCACATGTGACCAACTCTCGCCTCGATGCTTCAAGAAACATACGACAGAGCTAATACCACTCATTCGCAGGTGGATGAAGAGTCGGCACACATATACCATCCGCTTTGGTATGGGGACGCTGATGCGCTATTTTTTGGATGAAGCGTTTAAGCCGGAGTACCCGGAATGGGTTGCCGCCATCAGAAGCGACGAGTATTACATCCGCATGATGCAAGCATGGTTCTTCGCTA
>ONGK01000076.1 GCA_900317345.1 uncultured Bacteroidales bacterium
AGCAATATTTGCAAGCGTGTGTACACCCCACATACGGGTTCACCGAGTAACCGCCCACGGGCAGTGACGACTTGGTCATCACACTCTGCACTTGCTTCTTGGAAATAAGTATTTCACTCATCTTATTCTTTTGATAATCACGACAAGTTCAATTACCAATTCAGCGGCTCATTGAGGATGTTGCCATCCGTCATGGGGCTGTCTGCATCGGTGAACGCATTCGCTTTGTACTGGATGCAAAGCATAGTCAGGTTCTCTTTGCCGGTGTTCTTCAACGCACGTTTGCCTTCCGGTGCCACACGTACCACAGCTCCCTCCTTAACAGGGAATTGCTCGCCGTCTACTTGGTACGTACCTTCGCCACGAAGAATGAAATACAACTCCTCGTGCGTTTTGTGCGTGTGAAGGAAACCGCTGTCTTGTCCGGGAACAAGTGTCTGGTAAGACAACTCTGCTCCGGTAGCACCCTTTGAGGGTGAAACAGAAGTTTCTATACATGTAACAAATCATGTGCCAAAGACGCTACTGCCCTTATTTTGTTATCTCCTCAAAATGCTCCAGAGCCCAGCCGATAAGGGCGGAGACATGGGGCATAAGGGACTGACCGCGGGCGGTGAGGCTGTACTCAACTCTCGGCGGCACTTCGGGATAACCCTTTCTAATGCGACTGCAAATTTACAGCTTTTTGGGCAATTATGCAAATAAAAGAGAGATTTTTTTAGAAAAAGTGGCACAAAAAAACAAAGTCCGGCTTCCCAGTCGGACTTTTGCTTCGTTTCCATAGAAGGAAACTATCTACTTACTCACTTATTTATATAAATAGCGCTTGATAGAGCGCTTTGGCGTTTTCTCGAACTCCTTGAACATAAATTCGTAGTTCACGATATGGCTATAAGGCGGTAATTGCCGATTGACATCATCCACTGCCTGCAAAACCGCTTCTTGAAGATTCATGCCTTCCTCCCGCATCTGTTCCACATGCTCGTCGGTCAGATAGATGAGTGCGTGGAGTTTGTTGTCGCGGCTCACCACCAGTGCTTCGTCTATCGCCGGCTGGGCATTCAGCAGTGACTCAATCTCCTCGGGATAGATATTCTGACCGGAAGGTCCGAGAATCATCGTTTTGCACCGCCCGCGCAGGAAGATATTCCCTTCTGCATCTATCGTACCCATATCGCCCGTGCGCATCCAACCGTCGGCGGTAAAAGCCTCTCGCGTTGCTTCAGGATTCTTATAATAATAGCCCAACATGACATGGTCTCCGCGGAGCAAAATCTCTCCGGGAACAGTAGCCGGGTCGGACGAGTCTATGCGTATCTCCATCCGATCGACGAGTCGTCCGCAGCTGTGCGCCTTGAACTGCTGCCACGGTACATACGAAACGAGCGGTCCGCACTCTGTCATACCATAACCTGACAGATAGGGAAAACGGATGTCCATAAGGCATTTCTCCACCTCGGGATTGAGTGCCGCCCCACCGGAGATGAGGCTTTTGAGTTTCCCGCCGAAAGCGTCCATCAGTCCTTGACGAATACGGTTTCGGATAAACCTGCCTGCAATGGGTGTATTCCATAGCAACCGGACAATCGGTTTGCTGACCACCGGGCGGATTTTCTTCTCGTAAAGTTTCTCCAAGACCATGGGCACGACGAGAATAATTAGCGGTTGACATTCGCGGAATGCCTTCATCAGCGTCGGCGTGGTCAGGCGGGTGATAAAATATACATGCGATCCTCCGGCAATCTGGTAAATCAGCTCAATCATCATTCCGAACATGTGCGCCAGAGGCAGCATGGAAACGAGATTGACACCGGGATGACATTCCATATTATCTATCGAATACTGCACATTGGACGACAGCGCGCGATAAGAGAGCATAACGCCTTTGGGGTTCCCTGTAGTGCCGGAAGAATAGTTGATGAGTGCGAGGTCATCGAGATTGTCTTCGCGGTAGTGCACATCTTCCGGTCGGAACCCTTTCGGGTAGCGTTCTTTGAAGGCTCTGTCCAACTGTTCATACGCCTTGCGGTATGCCGGATCAGAAACATAGATAGGATGAAAATCCAGCGTAGAGATTACGGCTCTAAGAGCCGGCATATTAGCAGGGTTGACCTTCTGCTCCACTGCCGGACCGACAAACAATACTTGTGCGTCCGAATGGTTGACCAGCCGCTCAATATCTGCTCCCGTGAAATCAGGCAGAATACTTACGGCGACCGCCCCATAGGAGAAAGCACTCATTAGAGCGATTGCCCATCGAGCGGAGTTAGCACCGCAGAGCGCAATCTTATCCCCCTCATGAAGCCCGAGTTGTTCATAGAAAAGATGCAACCGCGCCATCTCGGTTGCCATCGCACCGTATGTGTAAGTGAACAATTCCCCGTAGTTGGTCAATGCGGGATTGTTCCAACCCTCCCGAATAGAGCGGTTGATGTACGAAAACATGTGTTTGGTTGGTGTCGCCATAGACTAATAGATTTAGTTGTCCGAAATCAAATCGGATGCAAAGGTACTAAATCTATTTAATTTGTCCAAATCAAACCAAGACGAAGAAAATGTTTATTGCGATTTGGACAACTATTTGTTTGCGCGGAACTGAGCCGGAGAAACACCTGCCTGCTTGCGGAAG
>ONGK01000074.1 GCA_900317345.1 uncultured Bacteroidales bacterium
CAACGCTCGTCTCGCAGAGGCTAGTATTTCCCGTATCGTTATCGAAAGAACTCTGAAACTTGTGACTGTTACTATCTGCACCGCTCGCCCCGGTTATATTATCGGAAAAGGTGGAGAAGAGGTTGACAAATTGAAGAAGGAACTCCAGAAAATCACCAAGCAGGATGTGCAAATCAACATCTACGAGGTTAAACGTCCGGAACTGGACGCAACCATCGTGGCTAACAAGATTGCACGCCAGCTGGAAGGTAAGATTGCTTATCGCCGTGCTGTGAAAATGGCTATTCAGTCCACCATGCGTATGGGTGCTGAGGGTATCAAAATTCAGGTATCCGGCCGTTTGAACGGTGCCGAGATGGCGCGTAAGGAGATGTACAAAGAGGGTCGTACCCCGCTGCATACTCTCCGTGCTGACATCGACTACTGCCACGTAGGTGCTATCACCAAAGTGGGTGTGATCGGCGTAAAGGTATGGATCTGCCGTGGAGAAGTGTATGGTAAGAAGGACTTGACAAAAAACAATAATGTTTAACCGATTTGTAGATTAGAAAACAGTTATGTTACAACCTAAGAAAACAAAATTCCGCCGTTGCCAAAAAGGCCGCATCAAGGGCTTCGCTCATCGCGGTCAGGAGTTGGCATTCGGTTCGTTCGGTATCAAGAGTATGGGTACCGTCTGGTTGACAGGTCGTCAAATCGAGGCAGCCCGTATCGCCGTTACCCGTTATATGCAACGTCAAGGTCAAGTGTGGATCCGTGTTTTCCCGGATAAACCGATTACCAAGAAGCCGTTGGATGTACGTATGGGTAAGGGTAAAGGTGCTCCCGAAGGTTTCGTAGTACCATTGGAGCCCGGACGTATCATCTTTGAGGTAGAGGGCGTAAGCTACGATGTAGCAAAAGAGGCACTTCGTCTCGCCGCTCAGAAACTGCCGGTAACCACTAAATTTGTCGTAAGACGCGATTACGACGCAACACAAAATGCTTAATTGGATTTATGAAAACAGCTGAAATCAAAGAATTAACAACCGCTGAGATTCAGGAGCGTTTGGCCGCAGAGAAAGAGGCACTCGTCCGTCTCAAGTTAAATCACAGTATTTCTCCGCTCGACAATCCGTTGCAGATTAAGGATGCGCGTCGTAATATCGCTCGCCTTGCAACCGAATTGCGTGCAAGAGAAATTAACAAGTAAAAAACGACAAAGACAATGGAAAGAAATCTAAGAAAAGAGCGCGTGGGCGTAGTTGTTTCCGATAAGATGGAGAAGACCATTGTGGTCGCTGTCAAGTGGAAAGAGAAACACCCCATCTATGGCAAGTTTGTCAATAAAACTCGCAAGTTCCATGTTCATGACGAGAAGAATGAGGCAGGTATCGGCGATACCGTACGCATCATGGAGACCCGTCCGCTGAGCAAGACCGTGCGTTGGCGTTTAACTCAAATTATCGAAAGGGCTAAGTAATTATGGTACAGCAAGAATCCCGTCTCACAGTATGTGACAACAGCGGTGCTAAGCAAGCACTGTGCATCCGCGTTCTGGGTGGCACCAAGAAGCGTTACGCCAGCCTTGGCGATACTATCGTAGTAGCCGTAAAGGGCGTCATCCCTTCGAGCGACATCAAGGACGGTACGGTTAGTCGTGCTATCGTGGTGCGCACGAAAAAAGAGGTGCGTCGTGCTGACGGTTCGTACATCCGCTTTGATGATAACGCATGCGTGTTGATCACCAATGCCGGTGAACTCCGCGGCAGTCGTATCTTCGGCCCGGTAGCTCGTGAGCTGCGTCAAACGAACATGAAAATTATTTCTCTGGCACCTGAAGTGCTCTAATCATCTAAACAATTACAAAAATGGCAAAACTTCGAGTACCAAGCCCAACGCAAAGAATCCGCAAGGCGGAATCGTTAAACAGGAAGCTCCTATCCATATCTCGAACCTCCAGGTCGTAGAGGACGGCAAGCCCGTTCGCGTAGGCCGCGTTCGTAAGGATGGCAAGCTCGTTCGTGTATCTAAAAAATCTGGTAAGGAGATCTAAGTATGAATACAGCAAGTTTGAAGCAAGACTATCAGGAGCGCATCGTGCCCATCCTGATGAAGGAGTTCAACTACACTACAGTAATGCAGTGCCCGAAACTCCAGAAGATCGTCCTCAACCAGGGTCTGGGCGAGGCTGTAGCTGACAAGAAGATCATCGAGGTCGCTCTTCAGGAGATGACTGCCATCGCTGGTCAGAAAGCCGTAGCTACCGTTTCGAAGAAAGATATTGCTAACTTCAAGGTTCGTAAGCAAATGCCTATCGGCGTTCGCGTTACCCTTCGCGGTCAGCAGATGTATGAGTTCCTCGAGCGTCTCGTTCGTGTAGCTCTGCCCCGTATCCGCGACTTCAAAGGTATCGAGAACAAGATGGACGGTCGCGGTAACTATACCTTGGGTATCACCGAGCAAATCATCTTCCCTGAAATTAACATTGATAACATCACCAAACTGCTGGGTATGAACATCACGTTCGTTACCACAGCTAAAACCGATGAGGAGGGCTTCGCACTCCTGCGTGAGTTTGGTTTACCGTTTAAAAAGTGATCAGACTATGGCAAAAGAATCAATGAAAGCCCGCGAGGTAAAACGCGCTAAGCTCGTTGCTAAATACGCAGCTAAACGTGCTCAACTCCTCAAGGATGGTGACTATGTAGGGCTCCAAGCCCTTCCGAAGAACGCAAGTCCGGTACGTCTGCACAACCGCTGCAAAGTGACCGGTCGTCCGAAAGGATACATGCGTGCATTCGGTCTCAGCCGTATTCAGTTCCGTGAGATGGCTTCCAAAGGCCTCATTCCGGGCGTAAAGAAAGCGAGCTGGTAAAATTAACATTATTAAATATTGTCCCGACAGGCGGGATTAATTTAACAACAAAAAACAAATGACAGATCCTATTGCAGATTACCTCACTCGATTGAGGAATGCTATCAAAGCCGGCCACCGTGTGGTTGAAGTTCCGGCTTCGAATCTGAAGAAGGAGATCACTCGTATCTTGTTCGAGAAGGGTTATATCCTCTCCTACAAGTTTGTCGAGGATGGTCCTCAGGGCACTATCAAAATCGCCCTTAAGTATGATCCGCAGAACAAAGTGAATGCGATCAAGTGTTTGAAACGTGTATCCACTCCGGGTTTGCGTAAGTATGTTGGCTATCGCGAGATGCCGCGCGTACTCAACGGCCTCGGTATCGCTATCCTCTCCACGTCCAAGGGCGTGATGACCAATAAGGAAGCGCTTACCCAGCAGCTCGGTGGAGAAGTATTGTGTTACGTTTATTAATTGGAGGAACAGCTATGTCAAGAATTGGAAAACTTCCTATTGCTATCCCCGCAGGTGTGACGGTTACCGTCAGCCCGGAGAATGTAGTGACCGTTAAGGGTCCGAAGGGTGAGCTGTGCCAGGCTGTTGATCCCCTGATTACCGTAACCGTTGATGGCGCTGTTTGCCATGTATCCCGTCCTAACGACGAGAAAGAGGCACGCGCTAAGCACGGTCTGTACCGCGCGCTGATCCACAACATGGTTGTGGGCTGCAGCGAGGGATATAAGAAAACGCTTGAACTCGTTGGTGTAGGTTACCGCGTTGAGCTCGCTCAGCCCCAAGTGCTGAACTTCTCGCTCGGCTATACACACCCCATCTATCTCGGCTTGCCGAAAGAGGTGAAGGTGGAGACCAAATCGGAGCGTAACCAGAACCCGCTCGTAATGCTCGAGAGTGCAGACAAGCAGCTCCTTGGCCAGATTTGCGCCAAGATCCGCTCCTTCCGCAAACCGGAGCCGTATAAGGGCAAGGGTGTTAAGTTCCAAGGTGAAGTTATTCGTCGTAAAGCTGGTAAGTCGGCTGGTAAATAATTAGAAAGGAAACAAGTTTATGATTAAGAAAATCGCACGTCGCCTTAAGATTAAGGCATCTATCCACTCGCAAGCGCATCGTCGCTGGCTATCAAAGACAAGATGACAAAGACCGAGAAAGCTGCTGAGGTGGGTAAACTCATCGCTGCTGCTGCTATCAAGGCCGGTGTCAACGAAGTAGTATTTGACCGTAACGGATACCTCTATCACGGTCGTGTTAAAGCATTGGCTGACGCTGCTCGTGAGGCAGGTCTTAAATTCTAACAAGTACAGATTATGCAAAGAGTTAAAACAACACAAGACCTCGAGCTCAAGGAGCGTCTGGTCGCTGTCAACCGCGTAACGAAAGTTACCAAGGGTGGACGTACTTTC
>ONGK01000072.1 GCA_900317345.1 uncultured Bacteroidales bacterium
CACATGGCCGACGGACAGCACGGCGCAAAGTTATCAGATAGACATCTATAAGGACGGCGCGACGTTCTGTAAGTTGACGCTCGGTCCGAGAGGTCAGCTTCTCGGCATTGCTTTCTCTGCGCCGCGCAAAGCACCGAAGAGCGAAGCGGAAAGCAATCTACCCTATACGTTGAGTTTTATGGTGACGGGACTGGAAGTGGCTTCGCGGTATAACTATGTACTCTCAACCTTGAACGAGAAGGGTACTCCGCTGCATGTCTATTTCGGCGCTTTCGCCACAACAGGTTATCCGGGGGTAGTGATTATGGAAGGGTATGAAGTCATTCCTACGCCGCCTGTTATCCCGCGCAATCCGGAGGCAAAAGACGACCCGGAGGGAATCGAGGAGGTTCAAGCAGGCAAGGGACGGATTCGGATGGTGAACGGTCAACTGCTCATTGTCAGCGGAGATAAAATCTACACACTAACAGGGCAGGAAGTGAAGTAAAAATTTGCATATATCAAAAACTTTTTGTACATTTGCAGGCGAATTTAATTTCGTCTGCATTTTTTTGCGTGTATGTTGCTGAAAATAAGGTAGTTATAATGATGTAGTAATGAACAAAGTCTAGGATACATAGTACCCGGTCTGTTTCAGGGGAGTGTTCAGGCCTTATTTTGAAACAACAACGATGGGAAAAACAGTTAAAAAAGCCCAAACAACAAACAATAGAAAGCCAAATAGAAAAATAGAAAAATAGATAAAATGGGAAAACACTTAAAGACACAGGTAATTGAGGGGTTGAAGAGTGCCGGATTTGTGTTCGAGGCTCTTCCAAAGGGATCCACACCTCATAAAAGGGGTGTGCACTATTGCCGTATCTTTGCCGGCGCGAAATGTGTTGTGGGAGCTATGGATTATGAGAAAGAGGGGCAGAAATATAAGAAACGGATCGTGGTTCGTCAGTCGCGTTTTCGGGACGGGCTGTTTGAGTTGTATACGTACCATTTTCCGAAGCATTGGTCCGCGGCATGCATGGAAAACAGGGAACTGATAAAGGAAGCGCAGCGGCGTGCGCATGCGCTGGAGAAAGACTGTACACCGGAAGGTTTGGAATGGCGGGTTCGGTTTTTGATGCACTATTTCCGAGTGTTTAAGGGCGGCGGCAAGCCGGAGGAAGGTTTCAAGGCTTATTCACGGTTCTATCAATATACGTATGTAGCTATTTATCGGCAGTTAAAAGAGGAGGCACAAAAAGCGAAGGAAAAAGAGGTCGAAATAGAGGAAATATCATTCGAACCTATCGATTTTCAGCCGAGATTGCAAGCGTTTTCGAGTCCGCTAAGGAGAGCGTACAACTGTTTTCAAAATACAAATTTGCAACCACCTGATATTCAGACAGTTACAAATCCGCCAAAAATTCCTCGTACAACTGACAAATTTGCACATGTCGAAAAAAAGCAGTAATTTTGCATCGAATTTCAAAACTAAAAATCGCATGAAAAAGTTTTTACTAAATCGTGCCCTTGCGGCTAAGGAAAACATCACGTTTTTCGTTCTGCTCTTTGCAGCGTTAGTATTAAAAGGAACGTGCGCCTACGCACAAAGGGTTTTTGTTGACAGCGTTTATTATACGCTGGACAACACAGCCATGACAGCACAAATAGCGGTACAGAGTAGTAGTACCGCCGTTGGTGACATTGTTATTAATGACACCGTGACGTACGAGGGCGCAAATTACGCGGTTACGAGTATGGCAGACGAGGCTTTTGCCGGTTGCGTACAACTGACATCTATTGTCTTGCCACAAACCCTGCGTAATTTAGGCAAAAATGCATTCCTCAGATGCACTAATCTGACATCGTGTATCATTCCGGACAGTACGATTACGGAGATTCCGTTTGAGGCGTTCTGGGGGGCCGGTCTCATTGAGTTCCGCGTGCCGGAAGGCGTGACGTATATTGAACAGCGTTCGTTTGAACAGATGCCCAACTTACAACGCGTACACCTTGCTAATTCGGTTCAGTCTGTTAGTCCGTGGGCATTCTATATATTAGACGCGCTTCAAGATCCCATTTACAACGACAGCATGTTTGTGTTGATGCCGATGAATTATCAAGGTGCCTATACGATACCGACGGGCATTCAGGTGATTTACAAGAGTGCATTCTACGGCTGTACAAAAATTACGAGCCTTACCATCCCGGAAGGCGTGAAGCGTATTGAACACTACGGACTGATGTTCAGTCTCAATGCTGTTATTAAAAACATGCTTATGACTATCAACATGGATACCGTAATATGTTGTCCGGCGGCAATAAATGCCGCTTACACTTTGCCGGAAAGTGTCGTGCATGTTGCTGCTAGTGCTTTCTCTGTTTCCGCAGTTGATCTGACCATGACCAACGTGCGCTCTATCGGTGAATACGCTTTCGAGGCCAACAGCCTTGGAAAGTATGATAGCAACAGACATTATGTCATACCGGAAACGGTGGAAGAAATAGGCGACGAGGCATTCTTACGCTCTTATGCCATGGAGCAGGTAACGATACCTTCCTCGCTTAAACAGATGGGTGAACAGGTATTTGCCGACAGTCCGAAACTCAAGAAGGCGGTCATCAAAAGTACCATGATCGGTAAAGGACAATTCCGAATCTGCAATAATCTGGAAATAATTGAGATAGGCGACAGTCTCAGAGAGATAGGCGCTTATGCTTTCCATAAATGTCCCGCACTATGGTACATCCGGATGCCGAAAGCCAACGCGCATTTCCGCGCGCTAGACGGGGTGCTCTATTCGGCAGACACGACGGCGTTGGCGATCTATCCGTGCAAGCATGACGGAGAGGAGTTCGTGCTACCGGAAGAAGTAAGGACTTTGCGTTCTTCTTCGCTCAGAGCTGTGAATCTTCGTAAACTGGTATTGCCGAAAGGATTGAGTCAAATTGAGAACGAGTTGTTCGGCGGCTATTACTTGGGTAACGATGTTTCGGCGGTGATAGACACGATTGTAGCGCCGATGATGTCGGTGCCGGCAACTCAGGGCAATCCGTTTAACCTGCTCAATCAAGGGCAGACGGTACTTTTGGTGCCCTGTGATTCGCTCGCGGCTATCTACCGTGCCAACAACACCTGGAAAGGCTTTGCTATCCAAGTGGACAGCACACTTCTGGAGATGCCGGAAATAGAGCCGGAGGTAGAGACGCAACCCGACGAGCACAGCGTGCAGTTCACATGGCCGGCCGTAGAAGGAGCCAGTTACTACACCCTCATCATCTGGGCGAATGAAGAGCGCACCGAGAAAATATGCACGCTCACCTTCAACAGCATGGGGCAACTCGTCGAAATCAACTTCTCCAAGCACGCACCTGTTCGGAGAACGATGAACGGCACCGGTTCTTTCTCCTTCCGCTATAACGGTTTGGACGAGAACACTCACTATTGGTACACCATGAGTGCCTATGATGCCCA
>ONGK01000071.1 GCA_900317345.1 uncultured Bacteroidales bacterium
TAATTTGCGTTCACCCTCTTTATAGACATAACAACCGGTGTATGCCATCGTTTTCTCGGCTATCGTTCTAACCGTTGAGCCGCAGTCCATACCCGCGTCATAAGTGCGTGGCGGTTGAGGGTCTTCCATCATACATATGCATGAGTATTGAGGATTGTCCTCCGGAAAATATCCTACGAATGTAATGCGGTGGTGTTCGCCTGAATAACCGCGCCGGGGAAGTAATAATTGGGCGGTTCCCGTCTTGCCGGCAATAGCTACCAAATCCGATTGTGCCTTGCGACCGCCCCATTTACTTACAGAGGCGGTACCCATCTTGTTGTCCCATACAACGTCATGCAACGCGTCCTTGATATCTCTCAACGTGCGGTCGCTGCATATGGATGATTTGACGGTCTGAGGCTTGAAAACGCGCACGTTTTCTCCGTTTTGTTGTATGGAACTGACTAACATCGGACGGATCATCCTGCCGTTGTTGGCTATGGCGTTGTAGAACATCAGAATCTGCATCGGGCTCAGTTCTACGGAGTAACCGTAAGCCATTTTGCTGAGAGTGACCGTGTCTTTCGGCACATCTATGCGGGCTCTCTCTGCGCCGGGAATCTCGCAATAAATGCTGTCCAACAGACCCATTTTCTCTATCTTGCGCACGAATTTCTGTGCCGAGCCCTGATAACTCCTCGTGATGATTTTTGCTAACGCAATATTACTGGATACCGCTAATGCGGAGCGGACGGTCAGAACAGTGTCCATCCGGTGGGCATCGGTATGTTTCGATTTGCCCATATAAATCCACGGTTTGCTCGTTACGCTCACCGTGTCGTCTATCTTCACTTTGCCGTCGTCCAGGGCTGCCACTAACGCAATGGTTTTGAAGGTGGAACCCGGTTCTACACGCATTACGGCATGGTTGAGTTTTTCTTCGTAGCCGCCGTTCTCTTTCCGGTCGATATTGGCAATGGCACGGATGTAGCCGGTTTGCGTCTCCATCAGAATGCAGCATCCCCATTGTGCTTGCCTCATAGTTGCTCTTTCTATCAGCGTCTTTTCTACCATGTCCTGCAGGTTGGCGTCAATAGTGGTCACAATATCCAAGCCATCTCGCGCTTCCTCAACGGTCACCGATTCGTACCGGCCGCCTATTTTCTGAATATCGCTCATCCCGTCTGTTCCACGCAATTCGTTCTCAAAGCCTTTCTCCAAACCCGAGTTGCCATATCCGCCTTCTCCGTAGATGCTGCCTATTGTACGACTCGCCAGAATGCCATATGGCTTGATACGCACATGCTGATCCTCAAAAAATACACCGCTCTTGTATTTGCCTTGTTTGATGAGTGCATTTTGCTCAAGTTCTCGGCGTTGCAGATAATTGATCCGTTTGTCGCACACTTTCAGACGTTTCTCTCCGCGCTTGTACGCCTGCACAATACGCTCCTTATATTCCGCCTGCGTGTGTCCGCCTGCGATACGCGCCAAATCAAGAGCTAATGTGTCGATATGGCGGGTAAATAACTCGCCGTGTTTCATGTGAAGAGCTTCCACACGAGTGTCCATATACATATGGTATTGCGGCATGCTGGATGCCAGCAGACGACCGTTACAATCCAAAATATTGCCCCGTGTGGCTGGTATCGGCTTGTGCGGTGAGTACTTCGAAAGCAGACGGTCGTACATGTTGCCGCGAGGGCATACATTGCCACACCAGTAGCGTCCCTTCCAGATGCTTGTCAGCACAGGGCCAATCATACAGATGAGTGCGATGAGTCCAATAACGGGATAGAACCATCCGATTACTATATATGCGATGATAATCCAATAGAGATTTAATCCTTTTGTCGCAAAGTGACGATGGAATTGCTTTTGTGCCATAATTTCTTTGTTTAGTTTGATTTTCGGTGCAAAATTACGAAGAAAATGATAGATAAACAAATTATTTTGTCTATCTTTGCATCGATTTTTTCTATCGTAGATACAATTATCAATTGTCAATTATCAATTTTCAATTCGTAAAGTATGACATTACAGCAACTGAAATATATCGTAGCTATCGACCGCTACCGTAACTTTGCCAAGGCCGCCGATGCTTGTGGCATTTCGCAACCCACCCTCAGCGCCATGCTGGTGAAGTTGGAGGAGGAACTTGACGTGCGCATCTTCGAGCGCAGCAACAAGAGCGTTACGCCTACCATCGCAGGCGAGAAGATTATCCGTCAGGCTGAACGGGCTATTGCCGAGGCAGAGCGCATCGCAGAACTGGTGAGCGAGGACAAGGGCGATGTGGCAGGCGAATTCAATCTAAGCGTCGGGCCTACCATCGCCCCATATGTCCTGCCAAAATTCATCCGCCACTACATCGAGGCGTATCCGCAGGTGAAACTTAGCATCCGCGAGATGAAGGCTGATGTGATGTTGAGCGAACTGCAGTTGGGGCACCTGGATGCAGGTATCGCCATCAGCGGGAATTCGCGTCAGGGTATATTGGAGGTTCCGCTCTATACTGAGAAGTTTATGGTGTATCTTGCCGAAGACTGCTGGCGCAAACTGCCTGTGTTCAAACCA
>ONGK01000070.1 GCA_900317345.1 uncultured Bacteroidales bacterium
TCGGTGTCGTGGTGATTGGAGAAATCCACCGCTAAATGGGTGATATCATTCCGCGCACCTTCAAGGAAATACAGACAAGTCGCGGAGTGATGCTTGGTGCTCTTGCTGCGCAACTGGTATTCCCATTCCACATCCACAGACGAATAGGATGGTATCTCTATTCCTTTCTCATACACAGAGAAGATACCCAAGAGGCTGGTATCCGGACTTGAACCCTCAAAGGTACAGCCGACGCCATCGCCGTCATGCCAAGGAGTATAATATCCGTTCCACCCATGGTCGCTCATACCTGCATAGGTTATTGACGTCGTGGATCCGTCATTGGCACAGTTGTGACTTTTGTAACCGAGTTGCGTCCATGGGCCTTCTGTTACTTGCGCCCACATATTTGCTGCGCATGCCATCGCAGCTATACATACTATAATCTTTCTCATTTTCTATTTTCTACAAGTACGCCCTGCGCGTTATAGAGCTTGCCGTTCTTCTCGATGAGGAGGATGCCGTCGCGGAGCACTTTGCGCCAATGTCCATTGTCCTTTGTCCATTGTCCATTGTCTATACCCGTCGGGCCGTTTTCTCGGATGCCCATAACCAACTCTCCCATCTCCTGTTCACTATTATCTTCATACCCTTCTCTTTGCTTGAGCGCATTGATAACCACGCGATAGTACTGATACTTACCCGGATTATTGCAGGCAAACTCGTACGTAGCATTACCTGTCATCACTATATCCTCGAATTGGTAGTCAATAATGGTCCACGCATTATCATTGAGGAGGGCAGCAGCCGCGAGACTATCATTGGCAAATGTGCCTCCATAAATAGTCCATGTATCCCAAACTGTGTATATGCGCATGTCCGGGCTAAGTTTATAGGCAACCATCTCAACGATAGTATCCGTTTTCCATACCACCATATCTTTGGGGCGATCTGCATATTTCCCCATGTCAGTTATGTATTTACTTCTCCACGAAAGATACGTTTCTCCATCAAACAGTTTCCTAGGAGCATTCCCTGTTCCATCAGAATTAATATAGCGCGTTCCTGTTTGGCTTGCCAGCACGGAAATCCTCCACCATTCATATTCCTCGTAAGGTGGAATGGACGCAGGGTGGATAGCTGTAAGCAAACAGGTATCCGATTTCACACCGTAGGTATTTCCGTCTCCTTCGATTTTATAGTACACCTTATAGTTGCCCATATCGGTCTTTGCGGGCAGCTCATCGCTCCAGTTGACGTTGTCATACGAATATTTGATGGTGTTGCAGTACGCTTCTCCCGGTGTGATGAGGGCTTGGTCGGCGCCGTTGTAAGAGAGGTTCGGGATAGCGGTAGGCCGCTCGATGTAGTATGACTGACATTTGGCGATTGTCGCTTTGGCAGGACCGCCCTCATAGTCAGCATGCGTGTCATCACCGATGATTTTATAGCGCACATAGTAATCGCCTGCGTTGGCAACCGCCGGCAGGGTATCGACCCATGGTCCACCATCCAACGAATAGTAGAACATGATACCGCTCTCCGTTTCTCCGGCGGTGATGAGCGTCTGCTTGGTGCCGTTATACTCCAAACCGGCTATTCCTTGCGGATAAACGGTAGGATATGCCGCGCCATAGATGATGATGTCTTCTGCCGTTTGGGTCAGGGTGTAATAGTTTGACGCCTTGCTAAGCACACTCGCGGAAGCCTTATACGCACTGGAGCCGCTGAGTTTGAGCTGCAGTTCTGTGTCCGCAGGGGTATAATGGGTATCATCCAACCGTATACCGGAGGCATAACATGTAAGACCGGAACAATCATAGGCGGCAACAGAGGCATCGTTTCGCTTAATGCCAATTCCTGCTGCTCCGGTGAGGGCATATGCGCGCGCCCCTTGGTTAGAACTCAGCGGTGCATAGAAATAACAACCGGAGAGGGTGGTCTTTGCCTCATTGACGCCGCATACAAACGGATGAATATCTTCTGCTCCGTAATCAGTAAAGGCAGCCGGAGCAAAGAGGCTGTTGGAGATAGTGACGGCGGAGTCTGCAGCTTGCGACCATACAAAACCGCCGAAATTCGTCCATGTGCTACTGCCGCTTATGGCGCCTTCGTAGAGACATCCGTCAATCGCTATTGCGCCATTAGCGCAACCGATGATACCGCCGCTCTTCACGTCCGTGCCGCTGAAACTGAGAGCCGTGCTTACGCGGCAGTCCGTTACTGTGAGAGCGCTATCCGCCATGCTGACCACCGCCGGCATACTCCGCCGAAGTAGCGATAGAGCCGTCCACGACGAGCGAATGAATAGTAGCGCCTTTCACATGACGGAACGGTGCCGCATAGTTCTCAGATACGGCATTGAAGGTCAGTGTATGCCCGCCTCCGTTGTAATGACCGCAGAACGGATGCGTCTCGTCGCCTACCATCGCCGAGGCGGAGATATCAAACAGTTGGTCGAAATAGACATTCTCATACCGGTTGCCTTCCGCCACGCGTGTAGCAAGCGTATTCCATTCTTCCTCCGTGTAAATCTGGTAAGGGAATACGGCAGTACCGTCTCCCAAGAAATCCGAGGTCTTGGCGATGGCCTCTATAGTACCGAAACCAGCCCAATTGGGGTCAGCTTGGTAGGCGCTTATCGCCGCGCTCGGCACATAGAGGGTGCAATGAGCGGTATCCACCTTGGCAAATAATGTTCCGTTTCCAAATGGAGACATGAAAGATAACGAAGGCATGGAAGGCGGCGTGACGGCATAGCATGTGAATGACTGCAAGTTCGTACTGCCTCCGAACGCGAAAATGCCAATATCCGTAATACAACCGTTCATCTCAATCGATGTCAGACTTTTGCAGTTTACAAAGGAATAACCGCCTATCTCGGTAACCGTATGCGGAATTGTGCAAACGCCCACCTTGCCGCGGGGACAAGCAATGATTTCGGTCACGTCTTTGTTATATAAGATACCGTCTATGGAGCAGTAATTGGGGTTATTGGCATCTACGTTG
Source organism: uncultured Bacteroidales bacterium (assembly GCA_900317345.1). Classification (GTDB taxonomy): domain Bacteria; phylum Bacteroidota; class Bacteroidia; order Bacteroidales; family Paludibacteraceae; genus Colicola. The sequence continues at coordinate 2,989 of ONGK01000070.1, forward strand.
ATGGCTGTCAGAGCGGCGCATTCCATGAACGCATCGATATCAATGGTGTCCACAGAGCTCGGGATATTAATCGTCGTCAATGCCACGCAGCCTTTGAATGTACGCCCGGTTATCCGGGAAATCGTACCGGGAACGGTATAAGTTCCCTTGGTATAAGGGATGGCGATGACTTCGGTCACGTCTTTGTTATATACCACCCCATCCTCCGAACAATAAGTAGGATTATCGGCAGCAACGGTGAAGGACCTCATAGAAGTACAGCCATCAAAAACGCCGTCATCAATAATGGTAACGGTTTTAGGAATCGTGCATGTCTCCAACGTCGTGCAGTTCTTGAACGCCCTTTCTTCATCCCACTCACCAATTATTGTGACGGGCCAGTTGTCAATCGAATCCGGTATATTGGCATCCACGAGTCCTTCGTCGCAGCCTATGATCTTTATAGTATGATCAAGAGCAGGTCCAAGCCAATAATAATACCAGCTGTCTTTGTGATAAACAGGATTATAAGCATACATCTTCGATGCGAGCCCCACGTTCAGCATCAGCACTAACAATAATAATGTCTTTTTCATTTGTTTTATATTTATTTAATTTTCATCATTCATTCTTCGCGCCATGCGCGCGTTATCTTTCAATTCCGCGACAAAGATACAAATAATAATTGACATACGCAACACGCGCACGCATTTTTTGACGCAAAGTCAAGAAAATTGCTCATTTTTTGACGCAAAGTCAAGTCTTGTGACGAAATACGCCAAAATAGTGACGAAAAAGAGCACCCATATTCGGGTGCTCCCTCTTTTCTTCCTCCAGCCCGTCAGGGATCCGGGGTCCCCGATGTAACTCGTAGAGTTGCAGTGGGGAAAGCGTAGAACAATGCGTAGCGCTATACAAGTGCGGGGCACGCAGTCGCGCGAGCATTAGTTCAAGCGCTTTAACCTTGCTGGTCATACTCCTGACCGCAGACTTTCCACAAGTACGCCTTCATGGTCTTTTTGCCATTGGCGGCGTCCTTCTGTGCGAGGAAGTCAACTTGGTCCTGCGTGATAGCCATCAGGTCCGCCGCACGCTCCTTCACCATTGCTGCCACCGCGCGGAAGCGGTTACGTGCCTGCAATTCCTTGGTACTCAGCGGAGCGGTACGTACATACCGGTCGGCGTCAAACGTGTACAGACGTTGGCAGTCCTTGCTGGTCGTCGCCGCGGTTCGGTGGGTTGCCACAAGGTAGTTGCCGTGATTGTGACCGTCTTGTTTCTTCGGTCGTTTCAATGCGCCTTGGATATACTCAATACCCGCCGCGCCTACTTTTGCTTTTGCCATAGTTGTTAAGGTTTGGTTTAATGGTTAGTAATTGTTCCACGGCGGTTGAGTCCGACTTGCCTCCGAGATGAGTCCGAGATGAGTCCGAGAAGCATCCGTCGTGGAACATGGTTTTCGTCAAGGCCTTTTCAAAAAACGGTGCAAAGATACGTCAAAAGTCCGTTATGTGTTCCGCTAAAGGTGAGAATTTTTGCAAAAAATCGTATTTTCGTCGTTTTTTTGCTTCTTCATAGAACCATCGGATGATTCTATCAGCTCGCTGGGGTGTGATTCCGTGCTTCGTAGCCACCACCTCTCTCGCCTCATGCGATAATCGCTTGCTGTTTGTCTGGAGCACATAGGCTCCAAGCGCGTTGCGCGGCAGTCTTGCGGTCCGCAAAATTGACATCGCCGCCTATTAAAGTCCAATAGTGTTCAAAGTCCATAATCTACAGATACAGGACTTGAACATTTTAATTTTTTCTTTGGTTACTTTCTTTTTTGCCGGTTTCTTAAGATATAACTTGCGTCTTTTTTAAGAATCCGATTGGTTGTTTTTTAAGAAAAAAGACGCATGCTATACCTCCTCGCGTTCGGCAAAAGGGTTGGCAAAAGGGCATAAAAAAACGCAGCCCCGAAGGACTGCGTTGGTTTTGATTGGTTATTGGGCTACATCCCATTCGGGTGTGAAGGGGTTGGAGACAGTGCCCTGTTGTCCATCGTTAGCGAAGGGGAAGGTCTCTTTCGCGACGAAGATACGCTTGAGGTTGGGCGAATAGAACTTGAGTTGCACGTCCTGCGCGTTCGTTGCGGGAGAGAGATAGA
>ONGK01000069.1 GCA_900317345.1 uncultured Bacteroidales bacterium
CTCATCCAGTGGGACAATACAGGCGAAGTGCTGACGCTCATGCATTTCACCGACATCACTTGGGACGAAGACAATAATGCCTCCCACGCCGGTACAGGCAACGTGAGTTACGCCGGGTTCTACGGCAAAACGCACATCAATGACAACGAGAGCCATAGCAACCTTTTCTTAGCCGGCGGAAACGAACTCTACTGGCCCTCCGACGGAGATGATGAGGACGCCAAAATGTTGGGCTTCCGCGCATACTTCCAAATCTCCAGTGACCAATCACCAATCACCAATCACCAATCACCCCTCTATCGTGGCATGCCTGCCGCACTGCGTATCAAATCGACACCGACCGGCATTGAGACAGAGCATGTGGATAATGTGCATTGCGCCAAGATCCTTCATGACGGACAAATAATCATTATTAGAAACGGAGAGAAATATTCCATAAACGGACAGAAATTATGAGACAATATGTACAACCCTGTACGGAAATAATTTCTGTACAAATGCAATCATCCGTCCTCGTTGGCAGCAATAATATGCCTGTTAAAGGCGCAGAAAGTCAAATAAAAGCTTGGTAAAAACAAAAAATTAGTAAAACAATGAAAACGAATCTCCTTCGTACATCGTACTTCGTACCTTTGTACATTTTTCTGTTCCTCTGTACCTTCTTTGGCTGTAAGAAAGGTAACACCCCCGAAACCCTGCAAGGCTCTAGCGAAAAACCGGCATGGACTGCTCCTGCCAACTACGACTTAGCCTCATCCATGACTGCGGTCATTAAGGTAGATCTTTCTTCCTGCTATACGGCGGAGCAACTATCAACTGTCAACTATCAACTATCAACTGACGACATGCTTGCTGCCTTCTCCGGCGACGAATTGGTAGGAGTTGCAGAACCCCTCCCCCTTCAGGGGGACGGGGGGCAGGAAGAGGGGTTATTGTTCTTCCTCTATATTTGTGCACCGACTAAAGGGGAGGACATAACGCTCAAATACTACTCATCGGTATTGAAGAATATCTTTATCGCCGAACCGTTCGCTTTTGCCAATGATACCCAACTCGGTTCTATTGCCAACCCGTATATGCCGCAGTTTACTATATAGAAGTAATCGTGCCTTTGGCTAAGAAATAATCGTGCATGTCAGGGCTAAGAAATAAATTTTAGTATTCGCCTATTTTCCGAAGAAGCGGAGCACCTCAATAGTGCCCCGCTTCTTTTTGCGTGTATTCTTGCTTCTGCTAGGGCTCCGCCATCATTTTCTAAAAAAAATGTTCATTATATGGTCCATCATGCCGTTCTGTATAAATAAAAAAATAGTAAATGAGAAAATCGTAAATATTTATGGCAAAATACAAAGCAATGACCCATACCCAATTGGCGGATTGCGCGGGTGTGTCGCGTCGCACGTTATATAAATGGTTACATCCGTATGAGGATAAATTACGTAAATTAGGCGTCCAACCAAACGCCAAAGTGATTCCACCAAAGGCTGTACGTTTTATCTGTGAAACCTTCACGATTGATATAGACTAATGCCCTTTCTACTATCATATCACCCTCGTGCTCCACCTCTCTATCGGGGTCCCCAACGAACGCTAACGGGAAGGAGTGGGATTTATTGTGCATAATTGGGAAGCACTGGGAAATCACCATCCCCCTTGTCGTATCTTTGCACTCGATTTCGGGAAAAGACATCCGAAGATTGTATGTTTAATCCTTTTAACCCCTCGTACGGTGCGAGACCAAATAACGCCGACAAGCTATGTCTCAAGTAAAACCAATGGGACTTATTGAGTCCATGAGTGGCAAAATCTGTGGTCACTCCGACATGTATTTCTTCCGCAGGAACGGCAAGGTGTTCTCTGGCAAGATCTGTAACCCCTCCACCAAAGAACCAACTGCCGCCCAACAGGCACAGCGCACCAAGTTCGCCACCGCCAGAGCCAACGCCAAGACCGCCCTCGCTGACCCGGACCAGAAAGCAGCGTATCTCACTGCCTTCAAGAGCCAGAAGAAGTACAGCGATTTCAGCGGATACGTCTTCGCAATGGAGTATGCCAAACTCGGAGATTAAGCATCAGCAATATATGGCGGATTAAAAGTCCAGTACAATGAAAAAGTCTCTTTTGCAACTGATCCTCGCTACAGCAATGTGCATCTTCGGGTGCGCCTTGCTTGTAGCAGGGCTGGCACTTCCCCCTGCCGGCATCATTGATTCCTCGCTCCTCGTAGCCTACGGCGAAACCCTCACCTTCGCCGGTGCCCTCATCGGAGTGGATTATCACTATCGCTATCGTCCAAAGAAATAAAGTTTTTTGTGTTTTTTTCTAATTATTCAATACTATGTTACTTTCTTTAATCCGAACCAACGAGTCTCCCAACGAGACCACAGGCATCCTCCTCATCGGAGGCAAACCTTTCTGCGGTACTCTTGAACCGCCCACCGTCCCTAACGCCACCCATCCCAAAGGGGCTATCCCCCTCGGCTGGTACAAACTGACGCTCACCCGGTCTTCCAAGTTCGGTCGCGTGCTACCGCTGGTCAACTATGTGCCCGGCTTCGAGGGTATCCGTATTCATGCAGGCAATAACAAAGACCACACCGCAGGCTGCATCCTCGTCGGACGGCTCAGCGGTAACACACTGCTCCATTCCCGACAGACCGAACGCGACTTGGTGACCAAACTTCAAAAACACCCCGATCATGAGAACTATATCGAAATCACCACACCCGAACGCTTTTTTACTGAGCATTGCAGTTCTGT
>ONGK01000067.1 GCA_900317345.1 uncultured Bacteroidales bacterium
TACGAGAGGCAATAATTGGTCGAAAACGCATTTCTTCGATTATCCTCTGTCCGCGGACTTCCATACCTATAGTATTGAGTGGGCACAGGAGGAGAAAGATGGTAAGGATGTGATTCGGTTCTATGTGGACGACGTGCAATATGCTGAGGTATGGGAAGAGCAGATGGATAATAATGACGACTGGCCGTTTAACAAGCCCTTCTTCTTAATCTTCAACCTTGCTATCGGAGGAAACATGGGTGGCCAAGTAGATGACTCTATTTTTGAACAAAAACGTATAATGTACGTAGATTGGGTACGTGTATGGCAACGGCAAGAACAATAATCCTCGCGGGCTTGGTATTGCTCTTTGTGACTTGTAAGCCACAAGAGACTCCTACTCCTGTGCCCGTGGATGAAACAAATGTCGTGGATGTAATGCCCAAATCCGCCAAGCGCGGTGTGGCTTTCTCGTTCACACAGTTTACCGATCTGCCATTGCTTTCCCCCTATACCAGTTGGGATTATAATTGGGGCAATACCCCTTTGGAAGAAGTAGCGATGTGGTTTGATGCCAACGAGATGGATTTCTGTCCGATGTGCTGGAACGGTAATTACAATGCCGACCAAATTCGTGCGTTCGTAGCTGCACATCCAAAGACCCAATACCTCTTAGGCTTTAACGAGCCGAACCTAACCGATCAAGCTCGTATGACGCCCGCAGAAGCAGCAGCTATATGGCCTCCGGTAGTGGCGTTGGCCAAAGAACTAGACCTCAAACTGGTCTCTCCGGCGATGAATTACGGTACGCTGCCCGGCTATAGCGACCCCATTAAATGGCTCGATGAGTTCTTTGCGCAACCGAATGTGTCGATAGACGATATCGATGCTATTGCTGTACACTGCTATATGTCTTCGCCTTCGGCTGTGAAGGGTTTTATAGAGCGGTTTGAGAAATACAACAAACCTATTTGGATGACGGAGTTCTGCGCATGGGATCCGGCGCCAAGCGGTTATCCTACGCAGATGGATTATATGTGTGCAGTGCTCAATTATATGGAGAGCAGCTCTTCTATCCAGCGCTACGCATGGTTCATGCCACGCATGAGCGGCAAAGTAGAGTCGGTACCCTATAACCAACTGCTGACCCATGATTATCCGGCAGAGCTGACGGATTTAGGAAAGATGTATTGCTGCTTCTCGCCGATGGATAAGACAGTATGGCTGCGGGCTAATCGTTTGATATTGGCTTCGGAGTACATTGCTTTGGCGTATACGAACATGTCCCTTCGTCCCTCTACCGATGAGAAGGCGCTAAAGGCAGCAGGTCATCCGGGATTGATGATCACGAATTTTGCGGCTGGACAGGAGTTGACGTATCAAGTCTTCTGTCCGTCTGAGGGAGAGCAGAAAAACATCACTTTGCGGTATTGTGGGTATAGCAATTCGATTTGTGAAGTGCTGGTGGACGGCGAGTCGCAGAACTTTATCAATATGCCCCAAAATGGCAGCAGTACCGAATGGATAGAGGCTTCTATTGGCATCAAGATGCCGAAAGGTAAGCATACCCTGACGCTGAAACTGGTTTCTGGATCATGTTTATTCTCAGGCTTTACAATTAACGGAACAAGCGATTAAACGATATGAAAAAACTACTCATCATACTTTGTGCGCTGTGTGCTACTGTGGTACAGGCGCAAGAATACAGCCTCGTGTGGAACGAAGACTTTACGGACGGGACGCTGGATACTCAAGTGTGGAACATTGAGGTGAATGGCGATGGCGGCGGCAATAACGAGTTGCAGTATTACTGTCAGAAAGGTGTTTCCGTAGGTGCAGAACCGACGACGGGCAAGCAATGCCTCATCCTGACAGCTACCAAAGAGGATTATCAAGGCAAGAAATGTACCTCCGGACGCGTGAACAGCAAGCATAAGGTGCATTATACGTATGGCATGATTGAGGCTCGTATCAAATTCCCGAATACGGCGAACGGACTTTGGCCAGCATTTTGGCAGTTAGGAGAGAATATTGACCAAGTGGGATGGCCTAAATGCGGCGAGACGGATATCATCGAGATGGGACATAAGGATGGTTTTAATAACCGTCAGAACCGCTATTTTAACGGCGCGATGCATTTAGGACGCGCGTGGAATGCTGTATGGCAGGACGCACAAGCGCATGAATGGGCTTATTCGCTGCAGGATACCTTCCATATCCTCACGATGGTCTGGACGCCGACATCCGTAGATATGTATATGGATAAGCACGCGCATCCGGAGAATGATGCTTATTTCCATGCCGACTTAGAGCCCAATGAGGATGCGGACTATAATAGACAGTTGGTGTTCGGAAAGCCGAATTTCATCATCGCCAACCTGGCTGTGGGTGGAAACTTTCCGGGAATATGGGATATCAATGGTATCACTGCCTTGGCTAATGGTCCGCGGAAGATGTATATCGACTGGATTCGTATCTACCAACGTGGCGATGCAGGACAGAGCTTCTTTTCCAATGCACCATCTGATCCTATCGAACCCGAGAGCGTAAGCTCAATTAGTAACACCCCAAGTACAGAGATTCAAAATGGCAAAGTCTTGCGCGACGGACATCTATACATTCTACGTAATGGTAACTTATACGACCTCAATGGCCGTTTAATTCAATAAAAAATGAAACAGTATTTGCTCATTGCTTTTAGTTCTTTATTCCTCTTCTCCTGTGCCAAACCGGAGTGGAAACTTGTCTGGTCTGATGAGTTTGACGAACCGACACTCAATACCGCCTATTGGAACACGGAGGATAACGCCCGTGGTGGTGGTAATGCCGAGTTGCAGTATTACACACCTAATAATATCTCTATTGAGCGCCATCCTGTTACCAATGACCAATGTTTGGTCCTCAAAGCGCAGAGGGAGAACTATCGCAATCGTCCCTGCACCTCC
>ONGK01000066.1 GCA_900317345.1 uncultured Bacteroidales bacterium
GAAGAACCTCAGTGAGCGCGAAGCTCAGATTAAGAAAAACCGCACTGGTGGAACGTACCGGTATATGCAAGATAGTCTAAAGAAAATACTCCGAAACCTAGGTTGTATCACCATATATTACGAGAGTGTGGAAAAATAGAAAAACTTGACTTTGCGTAAATTCAATTGAGAGGACATGAAGCTGTGCTTCAAAAATCTCCGAAAAGGCAAAAACTTGACTTTGCGTAAATTGAGAAAAACAAAATATTAACAAACAAATTAACCCTTTTTATTAACTCAAATGTTAAAAGTTATGAGACAAATGACATTTATGGCTTGCGCAGCGATGCTGGCAAGCGCAGTTGCTCTGAATTCATGTAAGAGCAATGATCCCGTCAGTGGCCTTCAGGGCGATGCTGATGCGGTAAAAACCGAGTTCTCTATCTCCATCCCTGCAGAGGCTAATGGTGGAGGAGTAAGACGTATGCCGGCTGCAACAGTGCAGACAGATGGTACATTCCAAGGAATGAAAAACATTGTGCTTGTTCCGTTTGCTAAGCAAGCAGCCATTATTGGTACAGATGCACGTCTTGGAGACAACATTGCTCTGGGTAATATCACCACTGATGGCGCAGGTTCTACCAACACATTGGGTAATGCCAGCAACGCAACGGTGTACACGAATGTTGCTATCCCTCTGACAACTGCATCATTCCTGTTCTACGGTGAGTCTATGAAAACCGGTACTGAACACGAGACAGGTGTGCTTACTGCAACTTTAACCGGAGATAATCCTTCTGCGTTTACCTTTAATTTGCAACCGATAATAGCTTCTGCGGGAACTCCGGATGCTACAGTTGCTTCTTTGACCAATACTGGTAAGGGTAAGGCGCTTATTGCATGTTTGAACGCCGTTGCTAATGCTAAAGACTCTGCTAATGGTACTGCTTGGAAGGACTATACCACTGTTCAAAGCACTGCTATGAAGCAGATGTTTGATACGTATAAGACGATGGCTTCGCTCTCTTCGTTCCAAGTGGCTCGTCTTTTGACCGATTTGCGCAAGTCGCTTCAGCCGATTGACAATCCTATTGCTAATGCTATTAAGGATACGATTGATGCTTATGCAGCATCCGTTCCTACAGAACCGGAATATGTGGTAACACTTCCCGCTGAGTTAAGTGGCTATCCTGCCGATCTCGGTTTGCCGGACGGTGCCATTCGTATTGTATATGACGCGACTGCCTTCCGTGCGTTCACAAGAAATGAGTATACGGATGCTAACATTTCCAAGCCGGATATGTACACATATCCTTCTTCGTTGTGGTATTATGCGAATTCTCTGATTAAAACTTCTAATACGTCTCAAAAAGACAATTACAATAATACAAACGAGTGGGGTACCATATTGAATGGGTATAAAGATGCAACTGCAGTGAACTCTCTGACGCGTTCTGTTGCTATTGCGGATACTATTCAATATGCAGTGGCTCGTCTGGATGTGAAACTCCAATTAAAGACCGCTACTCTTCTGGATAACGATACAGTACCTGTTGCAATTACGCCGAATGCTGCCGGTTTCCCTGTAAGTGCGGTATTCATCGGCAACCAGAAAAATGTCGGATTTGACTTTAATCCGCGTGACGGCGCTGAGGCACAGACGATTTATGATAATTCGGTATCTGGCGTGAATGTTATAAATGGTTCGCTCTCTAATGCTAATTCCACGCTTGTACTCCCGACCACTATCGGCGCTGCAGCAACAAATGATGTCATGATTGCCATTGAGTTTACGAATAACACTGATAAAGATTTCAAAGGTGTGGGACGTCAGCTTATTGCTAAAGGCGCGAAATTCTATTTGGTGGCTAAGCTGCAGGCATCAACTGCTAACAAGACAGAGAATCAAGTATTCAAGCAGGACTACACTACTACTGCAACTCTGACTATTGCAAGTCTTGCGAATGCTTATAGTGCGGTTCCTGACCTGCGTACTCCGCAACTGGAATTGGGTATGGCAGTTAACCTGACATGGCAGAACGGTAACACCTATGCTGTTGAGATTCCTTAATTGATTTGTACGATTCTTGAAACGACTGGCGTGCATAGTATCCATCTTCGTGCTCTTCATCGGATGTTCCATCATTGATGATGACCTCAGCGTGTGCGGCGATCCATATACCATCAATTATGAGATGCGTTTGGTGACCGACATGCAAATGACCATCAACGAGGAACTAACCCTGGCAATAGAGGAGAAAATGGCGGTTGCGCTCAAGGAATGGCTGGGACCCATCATCACGGGCCAGGCGCATGACTTGAACGTCAACTTCTATTCCCTTGACGGACAGGATAAACTCAAGGAGCACTGGGAAGATGTGATAGATGCCACGCAGAAGTCGTATACGTTGACTATCCCGAGAGAGGACTACATGCATCTGGCGGTGGTGAATATCGCCGAGAATGGCAATGTGTCCCTCTTGGGGCAGCAACACTCCACTACGCTGAAGCTGGAGCAGAAAGAGGCGGATACGCTGTCTTCTCAAGCTACAGCGGTCTATACGGCGCGCGAACTGATGCTCATGGCGCAGGATACGACCATAGACAAGTATGACGTACACCTGTATATGGTTAATAGCGTAGTGGCTTTGGTCATTGATACCTTAGGCGTAGAGGTGCCGAAGATGGATGTAGTGCTGAGTGGTACGGCAACGGGATTTGAGGTGAAGGATAGTGTCTTCACATTCGAGCACCCGAGTATCATTCGCGCCGACCGTCTGATGAGCCAGTGCTATGCCGTGGTCACATGGCCAAGCAAAGGGGAGCAACAAACGCTCTCGCCGGCTCCGGCAAGAACCGGCGTGAAAAAGGAGAATGAGCCAGAGACGACCTATTGGGAGTTGCGGAGTTATGTCACCTTGCCGAATGGGTCTGTTACCAGGACGGTGTTCTCGATATATGAACCTCTGGAGGCAGGCGCATTGGAAATCATCCGCGTGAATATGGCGGA
>ONGK01000063.1 GCA_900317345.1 uncultured Bacteroidales bacterium
AGTACAGACGGCGCTTGATGCCGGGAAGCTCCGGCGTGCCCTGACACCAAGACAGGGACTTTTGCAATGCTGAACAGTTGTTAGTAGGCATATCTGTAATGTTTAATGTGTAATGTTTAATGTGTTAAGGATTGGAGAGGCCTGAAAGGGTACGAAGTGCGGCACCCTCGCAAAGCCTGCCGCTCGTAGCCCCGGAGTGCCTTGCGGCACAGCGGGACTATGTGCGAACACCCCACAGAACTTAGTCTGCCAATTCTACGACTTTGAGACGGCGCTTGTCAATCGACTCGAACTGTACACCAAAGAACATGGTGGCGATGTAGGAGAGGATAAACGGCTCGTACTCTTTGACGAGAACGTCCTCGGCATCGGACATCTGGTCGTAGCCGACGAGCATGTTGGCCTTGGGACAGATGTGGATGAACTTGGAGTCTGCCTTGTTATACATGGGGATGATGTGCAGGCGGTTGTTCGATCCCTCGACGGTGAGCTGGTCGTACTTATCGTTATAGATAAGTCCGGCGTGGGACGCCTGATAGGAATCGTTGTACTTGTCTGCGAAATCCTGCGAGCAGAACATGTACAAATCTTGAGCGCGCAAGCGCGGATCAAGGGAGTACAGGATCTCCTTGGCGATGTCGCAAGCGTTATCGCTTGTGATAGCCTGCGTGAGCTTGAGGTAGTTACCCTCACCGGCAGCAATCTTGCCTGCGGTGATCTCTTTCTGCGTGATGGTGTCGAAGCCATCGAACAGATCGAGCGAGGTATCACCTTGCGGGTTGCGCACACCTTTCCAGATAGCATCGTTCAGGTGCTCGGAGAGGGAGATAGCAATCATACGCAGCACGTGGAGTGCGGTAGGCGCTTTCATCTGCCCGTCACCTTTGGATGCAGCCATCTGACCGAGAACGGTAGAAATAGCCGAGTTCGGCTCAAACTTGGCAACGACCGAACCCATGAAGGTTTCGAGCGTACGGAAGTTGAGGTTCAGGTTGAAATCGGTAGAGCGCGACGGCTTATACGGACCGAACTGCGCCGTGCCGTTCATGGCTGCTACGGACTCCTTGTAACGGATACCCGGGCGGGCAGTCATGAATTTAAGCGTGTCCTTGATACCAATGATGGGCAACATCAACAGTTCCGGACGGTACTTGTGAGCGGCTTCCTGATAGGCAGCCAAATCAAATTGAAGTTTTCCTGGCATAGTTAGAATGGTTTAGGATTAATGACTTAGGTTAGACCAAATCGTAGAGTTTCTGCGCAGCGTTGAGACGAGCACAGAAATCATCCATCGGCGTTGACTCCTGCACCTTGCCGTCGTTAACCGGATGGGTGGTAGAATCGCCCGGCTGTTTGTTCAGCTCCTCGATTTGGGCTTTGAGGGTTTGGATCTCCTGATCCTTGGCTTGGATGGCCTCGTTGTGCGATGCCGTGAGCTGGGATTCTTTGTCAGCAGCTGCTTTGAGCGCTGCTTCGATTTGTCCCAATTGCTCCTCATTCATCTCGAACTTGCCATCTTTGAGTTCGGCAGCTGCCTCCGCCATCAGCAGGACGGCAGCCAATAATGGGAATTTCTTCATGGTTATAGTTGGTTTGGGTTGGTTAGCATCGGCTTTGGCTTCCGGCTCTTTGCGCTTACCGGATTTGAAGAAATCCGTTAACGCGGCAAGCAACTTCTGGAACTGCGAACTGGCTTGCACCGGCACATTGGGAATGGGCATACCGACAGCGGCCATTGCAGACGCAACAGCATCGGTAAGGACGGGCGCTTCATCCTCATCATCGTTGGTGACGGCATCCACGAAGCCCCATGACTTGGCTTCCTCGGCATTGAGCCAGCCGCCGACCTTCATCAGATCGAGCAGTTCCTCTTTCTTCTTGCCGCAACGGTTGGCATAGAGCGACGCGACATTCGCATCAATCTTCTCCAAATCCGTTTTGAGCTGAGACAGATCCTTGATTTGCTCGGCGAGTTGATCCGCATTGAGCGACGCCCACTGGAAGAACTCCGCAGAACATTTGTGAACGAGGTACATGGCGCTTGCGTCCATGGTAATCTCTTTGGCTCCCATGGAAGCGATAGTGGCCGCAGACGCATTCATCCCGACGAAGTGAACATGCACATCGCCGTGATTACGGAAAGCGGAAGCGATAGTTAAAGCGGTAGCGACAGAGCCACCGAGAGAATCAATGAGAACGTCGACCCGTTTACCTTTGTTGGCATCGAGGACGTTCTGCACGTGGCGGCTGTCGAAGTCATAACCTCCGACAAAGCCGCGCAGGTGGAGATGGTAGTTTTTCATAGCACGGTTTAGGTTTGTGCTGCAAAAGTACTACCATTCGCGCATATGCGAAAAGACCTATATTATCATGCGCATGAGCAGGGAATCATGGCTCTCGGGCCTTTATGCGAGATTGTATAGACTGTGGTGGATGACTCTCCATCCGGCATACCCATGCCCTGATTGGATTCAATGAAGGGCCAGGGTTGCTCTCTCTGCCCGATGAGATAACTGCGGTTATTGACATCGGTGACGATGAATGCCAAGGGAATATGCTCCGGAAGAGATAGCAGGGATTCAAACGTGAGCTCGACGGACTCGTTAGAGGCTCCGTGCTCATTATTGCGCGTACAGGCGCAAGAGGATTCCCCGGTGAAGGGGATTTCCGTTTGCTGCTGCGTGATCCAGACGGGAGCACCCGAAAGAGCGTGCGCCTGAAGATCAGAAGCCAGCTCTTTGGCGTTGATATAGGACAGGCGTTTAATGCCCGGAAGTGAAAAATAATTTGCCATGGAGTAAATCGGAATAAGGTGGAACACATCGGAATAAATAGGAAACAATATCAAAAAAGTTCCCGATATTTATAGCGAATTTTTAACTTTTTTTGGATTTGACTGTTTTCCGGTAGGCATCCCGCCTGCGCTGATAGATTTTGAGCAAGGTGCGGAAGTTCGTGTCATCGTCCTCGATACAATGATCTTCCATCCACGCCTGGACGAGGAGGTCGATCCTCGTTTTGGGAGTGATACGCCTTGCCTCATGGATATCATCAAACAGTTCCACCTGAAAACGGTTCCGGATGGTATCGGCCAGATGCTCCAATCCGATACGGGGCACAAAGTTGTAGTATTCCACCGGCTTGTAGGGGAAGGATGGAATGACGATAGCAATCGTAGCGCCCTCCGGAACGGGGGCGGGCTTGTCAGACGGTTGCTTCTGAAGATGTGCCTGGATCACTCCGGACTCCTGCGAGTTGCGCACGGGTACGACGGGCGTCGGGAAACGGTAAATCTCACGCGGGCATGTCTTATTGTCCCGGTTGTGTACTTGGTTGCACTCATGGGCATACCATTGCGCCAGATACGGCGGCAAACATAGATAAATAAGGTACTGGTTCATACATAGTTAAAGTTTAGGTCCAAAAACGGCTGCAAAGGTACAAAAAAAATCCGAATTGCGCAAGAATAATTACATAAATTCGCGCAAAAGAAGGCAAAATTTTAGTAATTATAATTACTTTCTGCGAATATGGGAGTAAAAAACAGCCGCCGACTCTCCCGAGCAGGCGGTCTGGAAATAGATTATGACAAACAAGAAAACAAAATTATCCCGCGTCCTTTTGACGAAGACAGTGCAAAAGTACTACATTATCCGGAGTCGGGAAAAGACCTGCAGCAGGATCCGCAGGTCTTAGTCCATGAGAAAAGCGGGTTGCGCTGCCCTTGCTTAATTCCGGAAGATGTGCCCATCGACCTCGGTGTAATCGCCACATCGCGGTCACGGACTTTCTCCCGTTCCGTCGGGAGAACGCTCCGGGGCTGTAGTCACCCACCGGAGGTAGTTGCAGCCACAGGCAGGTAGAGTCCAGGGCGAACAAACGTGACAGAAAGTGGTAGACCGTACGTATACAAAAAGAAAAACCGCTGGCCAGTGACGGTCAGCGGTGAAATAAAACAAGAGTGAATAATGGGGTTATAGAGAATACACTTTCTTGCCTTCGAAGTAAGTGGCTTCTGGTTTCGCCTCGTGAATCTCTGTTTTTGGACAAGTGAGC
>ONGK01000062.1 GCA_900317345.1 uncultured Bacteroidales bacterium
GCCGCCGGGTCCCAGTTCGTGGTGTGACGCGATTGGATAGCCTCTGAGCCAAAATCAACAACTCCTTGGTTTTGATAAGCACAATTTTTATCGCTCGTATACTTATCAAAACATCGAGTATCACTATACGTACATATAACCGTTGAGGTATCTCGTAAGTCTGTAAAATTAACACAGTGCTTTTCCGGGCAGAATACCACGAAATTGGAATAATAAGACCAAGCACTGGTATCCGGCGTACATACACCACGCACCCGGAAGTCATAGCTACCCTCCGACATATTCGTCATCACAAAAGACCCTTGTGTTCCCAGAGGAATGATATTACGCTTAGTAATCCACGTATCTGAACTCGTGCTGCGATACGCAAACTCGTACGAACCAGAGGTTCCCGTCCATGATACCGTCACACTATCGCATGAAGTTACCACTGCTTCTATATTGAAAGGACGTTTACAATTAGCATTCGTAATAACGATATTGTCAATACAAGCACCGATGCTGCAAGCCTCCCTGTCCCTATTGTTATTCACCCAGGCAAACACAAGACGTTGCGTGGTCGCACCATCCGAACTTACCGTTACGGACGCATTTTGCCACAGGTCCTGTTTTTTAAGATCCGAATAGGTGGAAAGCATACGCGCTTTAATCGCCGGAATAAGCGAACCTATTGTTCGTGCAGTAAGCGTTGTATTGGCAAAATTCGTAAAACCAACGTACAGCGATGAGGAAGAAGAACCTACACACATCCAATCGAAAGTCAGGTCATACGTACCCGCCGGAAGGAGGATGTCACGATATGCATACTGCACACAGGGCACGGTATCAAACATCGCATCTCTGTCGTTATTGGAGATATACAAAGCCTGGTGCCCTGCACTATGCACAGAATTGCCGACAATCCATTTATCTACATAAGACGAAGTCGTTCCGCCGGGATTCAGGACCCAGTTCGACAATTCTGCCGCCTCGTTCACCTCGAAGTTCATCTGATATGGCAGCGATACAGCCTGCGCGGAAACAGACAGACCCAGCACTGCAAAAACACATGTGACAACAAGAGTAAAAATTCTTTTCATACGCATATATTATATACCTCTAATCTAATTAATCAAATAACAAAACGTGCGCATACACGCAAAAATTCGGGCAAAAGTACACATTTTTTTCGACATGTGCAAACTTTTTGCCAAAAAAACGTCAAAATGCCAACAATTTGACAAATTGAGTTTACAAAATGAGAGGATTTCTACTGTTTACCTGACAGCTTTGAGAATAAGCGGGGCTATTTCGGTATTGTCATGCCAGCCGGTGAAAAGCTCTGCTCCGGCACCGATAGCGAAGACCGGCACCACATGGGCGGTATGGCTATTGGTGGTCCATCCGACATGCGCCTTTTTGTTGAGCAGCGCGACGCCGGCATCGGACAGGCTGTTGATGGTTTTGTATAGCGTTTTCTTGTCCTTGCCCTTCTTCGCGCAAGCCGCTTTGTACAGATTCTTCAGTTCTTTCGCTTCGTCATCGGACACATCCACTTTATCCCAGAAACCGAGGTACTCGCGATAGATAGCCTTCACCTCGCTCCACGATGGTTTGCCGTTATTCTCAAAGAGTTTTGTGAAGATATCCGATAGTTTCCACGCCGAGCATTTCTGGTATTGGAGCATATCCAGATGCAAGGTATAATCGCTGTTGCCAAGCGCCATACCGCCTGTCTCATGGTCCGCCGTGACGACAATAAGCGTCTCATCCGGATGCGCGAGATAGAAGTCGTACGCCACTTTCAGCGCTTCGTTCATATCCCATGTCTCGCCGATGGAGGTCGCCGCATCGTTGCTATGGCAGGCATAATCAATCATACCGCCTTCCACCATCATAAAGAAGCGGTCATAGCGCGTATCGAGGAACGGAATGGCGGTACGGACAATCTGCTCGAGCGTGAGGTCTCCGTCCTTTCTATCAATGGCATATGGCAAATTACTGCCATGCTCGGGTCCATTGTCATCTGTTTTCTGGACGAGGATGAGTTTGGAGAGGTCGAGACCTCGGGCCTTCGATATCTCCTGTGCCTCTTGGTAACCGTGCGCCACGACATAGCCATTCTCCTCCGCCAGACGGTAGAGGTTCACATCCTTGTCGTTCTTCTTGCCCTGCGGATGGTGGAAACCGGCACCGCCGAAGAAGTCAAACTGCGATTTGGAGAGCTGTCTGCCTATCTTGTAATACTCATTGCGCTTCTGCACATGGGCGTAGAACGCCGCGGGCGTAGCATGATCGATGGCTACGGTAGTCATGATACCGATACCCCAGCCGCGCTCCTTGAGTTCCTCCGCAATAGTGGTCAGTTTGTCTCCGTCCGGGTCCAGTCCCAGCACGCCGTTATCGGTCTTGCGGCCGGTTGCCAGACAAGTGCCTGCCGCTGCCGAATCGGTTATTCCGTTGCTTGCGGAATGGCTGGAAGCACTACCGGAATAGGGGAAAGTGGTCATCAGCGTCTGCACGCGGTCAAGCGGTTTTCCGTCCACCGCCGAGCGGTACATCTCGGACAGAAGCACCTGGTTGCTGCCCATGCCGTCACCGATGAAATAGAAGACATATTTCGGCTGAGCAAAGCAGACGAAAGACAAAAGACAAAAGACAAAAGACAAAAAATAGCGGTTCATAACTATCTGATACTTAATAGGTTACCTTACTTATTGTTCGCGTTTCTTTTGCGAGCGGACTGGCGCTGACGTTTGCGTTTGCGTGCCTCGCGTTTGCGCTCCTGCTGATGCGCTTTGCGCTCTTCAGCGGTCAGGTGAGGCGGCGGTTCGATACCCTGTTCTCGCAACCGCTGGTCCTGGATCTGCTGCTGATGCTCAATCATGCGCTCTTTCTCTTCGCAGACCAGCGTCTCCACTTCCTGTTTGGACAGTTGTTCGTGCGCCAGCAAGTCTTCGTATATAAGAAGTGTTGCCCATGCATCCGTAGAGGCATAGCGTGCCTGCTCCGGCGTGAGATGGCTGTTTTCCCAGTTGGTCAGCTGCTGCGCCTTCGAAATCTTTTTGCCGAAACAAATGGCGAAAAGCTTCTGCAGGCCGAGGTCGAGGATGCCGTACTGCGCCACCATCTTCTGGATGTCGATACAGTTGGCGGGTGTGAAGTTACGCCTTCGGCGCAGGCCGTTGATGTCGTCTTTGAAGGCGAGCCCCACTTTGCATATCCGCTCGTCGGCGAAGAAATCCGCGAGTTCCTGGGGCATGCCGATATGGGTGAGGCGGAAGAGATAGCAGCGCTCATGGCTGGCTATCTGCACCAGCGCCGTGGGATAGTGGATGCCCCGCTGGAAACTCGGTCGCGCCTCGGTATCCACGCCCACAGTCTTCTGCGTACGGAGATAAGCCACCGCATCGGCAACCTGTTCCTCTTTGTCCACCACCGTCACTTCTCCTTCGAATGCCACAACGGGCATCCATTGGAGCAGGTCTTTACTGATATGATGCGTCTGATATCTCATGGAGTGCACGCATGACCGCAAGCAGTTTGCGGCCCCAATGGCTGTCGAATGCTTCGCGGCAGACCACCACCGCGTCGTTCATAATATCTTCCTGTCCGGTCTGAAAAGCCGCCGCCATGTCTTTGAGTTCCTGATAGATATCGGCGAGCCCCTCAGATATATAAGCCGTCTGCACCTCGTCGGTATAGATACCGTTATCAACGAACACATCGAGGTAAGCATCGTCCTGCCCGAGCAGCTCACGCATACCGACGAGCGCAAAGGTATAATCCTCCTCCGTCACGAATCGCTGCGGGTCATCATCACATCTCCGCTCAGCCGGCTCCAGTAGCCGTGTGCGCAGATAGAGCACCGGCAACAGACGGAGCATCTGCTCGCGCCATTCCTCACGCTCGTGCTCCGCGCATTTCTCAATAAGCAAGCAGGTCTGCGCAGCAGCGGTAACAAAAGAAACTGTACTGTCCTGATAAATGAATGAGTTCATATTTATCGCTTGTCTAACACACAAATCGGGTGCAAAGGTACAACAATTTTTGCAAATTTGCAAGATTTTTAGCAAAAAATCAGTAATAGTTCGTTAATAATTCGTTAATAATTCGTCTATAGTTCGTCAATAGTTCGTCAATAGTTCGTGTTTGGAAGCAGGAGAGACGCTGAAAAGGACGGGTAGAGTGGCTGAAAAGGGCGGGTAGAGAGAGAGGCAGAAACGGAGGAAAGACGGCGGAATGAACATACATAATTGACAAAAAAAAGCAGTACTTCGGCACGCCCCATAAATAAATACCATCCTAGGCGGAGGCCACTCCTTCCGAAAGCGGAAGGACGTTCCGCCCACCGAAATTACGTTCGCTAAATGTAGCGAACTTCAAATAAACCGGTAATAATTCTCATTTATGCAAGCATAATTCGATTTT
>ONGK01000075.1 GCA_900317345.1 uncultured Bacteroidales bacterium
AATGGCGGCAGACTTCCAAGTGTTCAGTTCTGACCGCAATTCTTAACCTACCCAGTACCGGCGCAACTGTACGCCTCTTGCAATACGAGCGCTCTCCTCTCAAGCCTGCTGCAGCACAGGCTGCTATCACTCTCCCACGCACAGTCGCTGCATCTCCACGGCTGGGCTCTGGGTCAGCGTGTTTTCGGGCAGACCTCCAAGTGTTCAGTTCTGACTATCCTCAACATGCCGAGTCTCCGCCCGGCTGTTACTTCTCCGCTCCTTCCCGGCATACCCGTTATGCGGGCGCTGCGCCTGTAGTTGGCGTATTGGCATAGATTGACATTTATGCTAATACCGTCGCGAAAATGGCGGCAGACCTCCAAGTGTTCAGTTCTGACTCGCCGTTTTCCCGCCTGCCAAGTACCGGCGCAACTACGCCACGCAATACGAGTATTCCCGCCACCCAATCGTGATGGCAGTCTCTTCCTCCCATGTTTCTTTGCTCGTCTCTTGAGGGCTTGATTTTCGCCCCCGATACGGAAATTGTCTGCTCTGCCTATGCTCGTTGTTTTGAACGAGTACATTTGTACGCAGCAGATCCGCGTTTATTCGATACATCCTTTCCGGTGCAAAGTTAGTTACCGCTCCGTTAGTTAGAAAGGTCAGGGCACGTTTCGGCGCTACTTTGGGCGCTAAAAAAATCTCCACCATTATTCCGGGGCAAGACTATTCTTCGAACAGTTCTCGCCCCTATGGTAGTATTTTGTTTCGAAAACCTTGCAAACACTTCTCGGAACACTTGTAAAGCACCGTAAAGGTTATATCAAACGCTAACTGCTTTATACGCAAATGTTAAACTCTAAAACAAATAAAATCATGGCACAGCTATCTATTTCTTTTGGTATCGGTTTCGAAAGCCTCTCAAGCAACAATCAAAGTTTTGTAAAGGTTACTCACCGCTCCAGCATTACCGCAAATGAAGCCGATTTCGGAGATATTTACGAGGAATACGAAGATTTTGAGTACACAAGCCAAACATGGCACTAATTTACTATAGTATTAACAATCTAAAATTTTAGCATTATGAACTACAGAGAACCATTAACAAAGAACGAAATCCGCGAGCACGCTGCACACTATGAGAACAGCAACCCGGCAGTCTATTGTGGCACCTATGCCAAGTACAACAACGGCAGTCTCTACGGCGCTAACGAAGCCGAGCCGGAACTCATGTTCCAAGATTACGAGCATTACCCCGAACAATGGTATTGCGAAGGCTGCATGGGCGAAAGCACGTTCGATAAAATCAAAGCTTATGCCGAGCTGAGCGAGGAACGCCGCGAGGCATACGAGGCATACCTCAGTTATTGGGATGAGGGCACGCTCGAAGATTTCGAGGAGCGCTACGAGGGCAAATACAATAGCCCCGAAGATTTCGCCGAGTACCTGTGCGAGGAATGCGGCTATTTCAAGAACCTCCCGCAGTGGCTGCAATGCTGCATTGATTACACCGCAGTATGGCGCAACGATGGGCACATCTTCCGGAACTAAGGCAAAGCGGGGCAACCCGCTTTCCTTTTGGACGACCTCCGGTGCCTTCCCCGACCGGAGGTCTTTTCCCATGTCCTCGTAAAGCAGTACTTTTGCATCGTCTTCGAAAGAGGATGATGATTTTACATGTTTTATTTTTCATATTGGCGAAAGTTTTGCCCGAGGACGCCTGCCTGTGAAGGTCGGCGCCTCTTTTTTATGCTTTTCGGATCAATTATGCACTTTTTTTAGACGGAATGACATTTGTTTAGACTATACGGGCTTCCGACTTGTGTATGTCACTCGTTTTTAGTAACTTTGCACTCGATTTGAACCTAAACCCTAACTATTTTATGAACGAGTTCCTTATTTATCTCTCGCTCCCGCCTTATCTGGCGCAGTGGTATGCCAATGAGTGTACACAAATTCACAACCGGGACAATGCTACTTGTCCCCGTGAGATTTATCGTTTCCCGACGCCTGTTGTTCCTGTTCGTAACTCACAGGAGTCCGATGTGATCAATATGCACCTCGCCAAACAACCGGACGCAGTTCCGGCAAAAGTGCCGGAGGATGCCACTATTGCTATCGTCATCCCCTCTTTCACCGGCAAGCCGGTTGAGTACTACAACTATGTTCCGCAATCCGGATTGGATCATCTTGCGGAAACTATCCGCTACCGCTTCAAGTCAGAGCTGTTTGAGGATATCCATGAAGCCAGACGCAAAACGCCCCAGGCACGCATTGATCTGTTGGTCACCGCGTGGATGGAGGATCACTGTATTGAGTATGATGATACCAACTTCAATACGCTCCTCAAAATCTATCAGCGCAGGCGTGATGTATATAGAAAAACTCCGAAAGTGAAGAAAAAATGATTTTTTCACTAAAAGTTTCGGGACGTTTTTTGATAATCCTTCCATTTTGTTCCACTCTATTCCAGTTTATTCCACCTTGCTATGAATAACCGTTTTTCTCTTCCGGGTATTAAAGCCATTGCCTATATCAATGCGCAACAACTCCCATCCGATTTAGGACTGCTGGCCATTTCCGGCACCCCCTTAACGCTCATTACTCCTTCAGTCGATATTCCCTTCACCGGGGAGGCAACATGCACGTGTACGCGCTCTAATGCCAATGGTGCCGGGAATGATACCGTCGAGTTATCGTTTCAGTCTTTGCTTGAACTGCCGGAGCATGTGCCTTTGGCTCTCCTTGTAACCGATGTGAACAACCGTCGTTTTCTCATCGGCACGCATGAAGCACCTTTCCCCTATATCGAGTCCTCACAGGGGCTCGGTCTGCCGGATGGCGAATCGTCCACGATTACCTATACCGTCACCTACAAGGCACCAAAAGCCTTGATCCCATGCGTATACGCCCAATAATATAGGTCTTTTCGCATATGCGCGAATGGTAGTAATTTTGCAGCACAAACCTAAACCGTGCTATGAAAAACTACCATCTCCACTTGCGCGGCTTTGTCGGAGGTTATGACTTCGACAGCCGCCATGTGCAGAAC
>ONGK01000060.1 GCA_900317345.1 uncultured Bacteroidales bacterium
GATACGCAAGCTCTTCCCGGCGGCATTCACCATCGCGATGTTAGGCGCCATCGAGTCGCTGCTGTCGGCGATGGTAGCGGACGGCGTGATAGGCGACAAGCATAACTCGAATACCGAGCTCATCGCGCAAGGTATAGCGAATGTGGTTGTGCCGTTCTTCGGCGGAATACCTGCTACCGGCGCCATAGCCCGTACGATGACGAACATCAACAACGGCGGTCGCACGCCTGTCGCGGGCGTCATACACGCGATCGTACTATTATTAGTACTGCTGTTCCTCGGTCAGTTGGTCGGTCTTATCCCGATGGCTTGTCTGGCGGCAGTCCTCATCATGGTGGCATACTCGATGTCCGGTTGGAAGACCATCGCGGGCACCATCAAGCATCGCAATCGCGACCTGTGGGTGCTACTCATCACTTTCTTCCTCACCGTCATTTTCGACCTCACAGTGGCTATCGAAGTAGGTATATTGCTGGCACTGGTGCTGTTCCTCATGCGCACGAACGAGCAGATACATATCCGCACGCTGCATAATGAGATTGACCCGAACGAAGACACCGATGTACAATCGAACCTCGAGCACCTGACCATCCCCGAAGGCGTGGAAGTCTATGAGATCGACGGCCCGTATTTCTTCGGCATTGCCAATAAATTTGATGATATTATGACACATGTGTCCGGCGAGAAATATCCGATTCGTATCATCCGTATGCGTAAGGTTCCTTTCGTCGATTCTACGGCCATGCACAACCTATCCATGCTCATCCAGCGTTCGCACAAAGAGGGCATTACCATCATCCTTTCCGGCGTGAACGACCATGTGCACAAACAGCTGCTCATCGGCGGCATCGAGCAGCAGATGGATCCGCATAATATCTGCGCAAACATTCACTTTGCGCTTAGACGTGCTGAGGACTTACTGGAACACCGGCAGTAATGAATGAACGATTATAGATAATCTTTTTATTAACCCCAAAAACAAAAACACTATGGTAAAGAAATTTATTTGCCCGATTTGCGGCTATGTACACGAAGGCACAGAGGCACCAGAGCGTTGCCCGCAATGCAAACAAATCGTTGAATGGAAAGTAGCAACCGACGACAAACTCAATTTCGTTTGCGAGCACGTCCTCGGCGTAGCAAAAGACGAGAAAGACCCGATTATCGCTGAAGGGCTGCGTGCGCACTTTATGGGCGAATGCACCGAAGTAGGTCAATACCTTGCTATGGCTCGTCAGGCTGACCGCGAAGGCTATCCTGAGATCGCAGAGGCTTTCCGCCGCTACGCATTCGAAGAGGCAGACCACGCTTCGCGTTTCGCTGAGTTACTCGGAGAAATCGTTTGGGACACCAAGACCAACCTCGAGAAACGAATGATGGCTGAAGCCGGTGCATGCGAAGATAAGTTCAAAATCGCTAAGCGTGCGAAAGAACTGAACCTCGATCCGATTCACGACTCCGTACACGAGATGGCACGCGACGAAGCTCGCCACGGAAAAGGTTTCGAAGGTCTGTACAAACGTTATTTCGGAAAGAAATAAGGCTATCAGATTATAATTCCTCCGCCGACCACCAGTTCGTTCTGATAGAGGACGACAGACTGGCCGGGCGTGACACCCCAGACGGGAGTTGCAAAGACAAGGCAATTCCCGTCTTTTATTGTAGCCTCCACAGCCTGCGAACGATAGCGCACCTTTGCACAAACAGGCATCCCTTCGCCCAGAATCCGTAACCCATAACCTTTAAACCGCAGTTCCGAGGCATACATATCTTCATTGGTGCCGAGGGTGATGCGGTTTGTGGTGGCATCGATATGCGTCACATACGCGGGATGACCGAGAGCAATACCCAGCCCTTTGCGCTGGCCGATAGTATAGTTGACATATCCTTCATGCTTGCCCAATACCCTTCCGTCCGCGTCCACATATTCGCCCGCGTGCACGCGTTCGTTATATTCGGGCACGTTCGCGCGCAGGAAAGCCCGATAGTCATCGTTAGGGATGAAGCAAATCTCCTGACTCTCTCGTTTTACGGCTAATTTCTCATAGCCGTGCTGACGCGCTATCTCGCGCACCTCGTCTTTAGTCAGGTCTCCGAGCGGAAAAATCGTACGGCGTAGCTGCTCCTCTGTCAGCATCCAGAGGAAATAGGTCTGGTCCTTGCGTGTGTCAGCCGCCGTCCGCAGATACATATGTCCGTCGCGCTCGGCGATGCGGGCATAATGCCCCGTAGCGATAAAATCACAGCCGTACTCGTCCGCCACACGCATCAGTTCGCCCCACTTGATATGACTGTTGCACAGCACGCAGGGGTTGGGAGTACGGCCCGCCATATATTCGTCAATGAAATTCTGTATGACACAGCGCTTGAAGGTGTCGCGGAAATCCACTATATGGTGCTCAAAGCCCATCTGCTCGGCATTATGCTTCGCCTCCATGATGGACTCAATGGAGCAGCATCCTTTCTCTTTGGCAAGGCAGGACTCCTTGATGCTGTCAAACGTGCGGAATGTGACGCCTACCACTTCATAACCCTGCTCCAAGAGAAGCATGGCGCTGACGGTCGAATCAATACCGCCGGACATTCCTAATAGAACTTTTGCCATTCGCTGTAGCTTTTAGCAGTTATTGTTGCATTTCCACTAACTTCGTGTAGTAGCCACCGAAGGCAAGCAACTCATCATGCGTGCCTCGCTCCACGATGCGGCCTTCATGTACCACGCAGATGAGGTCCGCATGCTTGATGGTTGAGAGACGATGCGCCACAACGAGCGTCGTTCGGTCGGACATTAGATGCTCCAGCGCTTCCTGCACCAGTCTCTCGGACTCGCTGTCGAGCGCTGAAGTGGCTTCATCAAGGATGAGGATCGGCGGATTCTTAAGGATGGCCCGTGCTATGCTGAGCCGTTGGCGTTGACCGCCGGAGAGACGGCTGCCGCGGTCGCCGATAATCGTGTCATACCCTTCCGGCATGGCATCGATGAACTCATGGGCATTGGCGATTCGCGCTGCCTGCTCTGCCGCCTCGCGCCATGTAAGCCCGTTCGGCGCAGGTTGCGTAGTATCCACGCCGAAGGTAATATTGTTAAATATCGTGTCGTTAAACAGCACGGGTTCCTGACAAACAATACCCATCACACCGCGCAGGTCACGCGTAGCGAAATGGCGGATATCTACATCATCCACCGTGACGCGGCCTGCCGTTGGGTCGTAGAAACGCGGCACGAGGTCGGTGATAGTGGTCTTGCCGCCGCCAGACTGGCCTACGAGGGCGATAGTCTTACCTTTCGGCACCTCAAATGATATATCGGTCAGCACCTCGCGGTCCGGCTGATAGGCGAAATGCACGTGCTCGAAGCGGATGGCTTTCTCGAAGTGCACGGGCAGCGGCTTCTCCGGCTCGATGATATTCGATGGAGCATCCAGAACTGCGTCGATACGCTCCAGCGATGCCATGCCTTTGCGAATGCCGTACGCCGCACGGCTCAGGTCCTTCGACGGGTTGATTATCGAATAGAAAATCACCAGATAATAGATGAAGGTGGAGGCATCGATAGTGGCATGGTCGGAGAGGATAAGCAGCCCGCCAAACCAGAGGATAAGGGCTATCAGCGCCGTACCGAGGAACTCAGAGAGCGGATGAGCGAGGTAGTAGCGGCGGTTTATGCGGTTGAAGGTCTCACGCGTCGCATTGATAAGCGCGGTGAAACGATTTCGCAGTTTGCTCTGCGCATTAAATCCCTTCACAACACGCAAACCGAGCAAGGTTTCATCAATGAACGAAAGGATCTCGGCGTTCTGCTCTTGCCCTTTGGTGGATGCTTTCTTGAGACTTCGTCCAAGCCGGCCGATGAAGAAGATGGCCACCGGCATAAGAACAAGCACGAAGAGCGTCAGCTGCCATGAGATGACAAAGAGCGTAATCAGGTACACCAATATCATAATCGGGTCCTTGAACAATATATCGAGTGCCGACATGATAGATGCTTCCACTTCGCCCACATCGTTGGTCATACGGGAGATAACATCTCCGCGCCGTGCCTCCGTGAAATAGCCCATCGGCAGCGAGAGGATTTTATTGTATAACATCTGCCTCAGGTCACGCAACACACCCGTTCGGATAGGCACCATGAAATAGTTTGCCAGCCATGAAGCGCCGCATTTGAAGCCGGTCATGACAATCAGGAATGCGCCCAACCAAAGGAGCACATAACTCGCGCCATGCATCGCTATCTGCTCGTTAAGCAGACAGTACATATTCGTCCGTACCGCAGCGATCGTTTCCTGCAGACCGCTGACCGCACTCAGCTCCACCCTTTGTACCTCCGCCGCCGTAAGGCCGAACAAGATGCGAAGGACCGGAATGATTGCTGCAAACGAGAAAAGCGAGAGCACCGTAGAGAGGAGGTTGAAGAAGATGCTCAACCCCATCTGCTCTCTATAGGGCGGCAGGAAACGATGGAAGATGCTGAAGAAATAGGACGTATGGGATTTCATTTACGGGTGTCTGTTTTCGTGAACGTAATTGAGAATATGGCGGTCAAACTCCTCTTTGGGTGTACAGAAACGTACACGGATAGGCAAAGCAATCAGGCGTTT
>ONGK01000057.1 GCA_900317345.1 uncultured Bacteroidales bacterium
TTCTGGTACAAACTGACGGACGAGACCAAATGGGGCGCCTATTTCTCGCTCATTGGCCTGGTTATCACGCTTGTGCTGCAAATCGTCGGTGTGCCGCGCATCGGATATTGGGCAAGTTGCGGAAGTAGTCTGGTATGCTATTTCACAATCATGCTGCTGTCCTATTTCATCGGCCAGAAGAAAGCGCCGATACCGTACGACCTAAAGAGCATCGGCGGCTATACAGCTCTGACGCTCGGGTTGCTGGGTGTCTATTACGCTTTCCGGCTTTATTATGTACAGAACATGTGGGCGCTGATGGGTATCGGAACAGTACTGATCGGCATCTATCTATTAATATTAACCCGTAAAGATTTTCCTATTCAAAATGTTTTCAGGAATCGTAGAAACCATGGCTCAGGTCGTTAAGATTGAGACCGAGCAAACAAATAAACATTTCACCCTTCGCAATCCCTTCGGCGAACCGCTGACGATTGACCAGTCGATAGCGCATAACGGCGTCTGTCTGACAGTGGTGAAGATAGAGGGTGATCTCTATACCGTCACCGCTATGCAGGAGACGCTGCGTCTGACCAACCTCGATGTGCTCAAAGAGGGTGATTTCGTGAATGTGGAGCGCTCCATGCTCATGGGCGGACGGCTGGACGGACATATTGTGCAAGGACATGTGGACCAGAAAGCCCGTTGTATTGAGGCCAAAGAGACCGACGGCAGTTGGTACTACCGCTTCGAGTATGACACCACACCGGAGATGATAGAGCGAGGCTATTTCTGCGTGGACAAAGGTTCTGTCACCATCAACGGCGTCAGCCTCACGGTCTGCGAACCCGACATACAGGGCAACAAAGGCTATGTGTCGGTATGCATCATCCCCTACACAGAGGAGAACACCAATTTCAAATATATGCCAAGTACCTCTCAAAATAAGTCCAAAAGCATAACATAAGCATAAGATAAGCATAACATAAGTATTACGTCACTATAACATGAAAGAGAGTTTATCGTATCAATTAGGAACCTCCGTGGCACAATATCTGTTGCAATACGGAGAGAAGGAACTCAATTATGAGGAGTTCAAAGAAGGTATCGACTTTGTAATGAACATGTCGGTGAAGGCGAAAGAGGAAGGCGAGAAATTCCTTGCCGAGAATGCAAAGCGCGCAGGTGTGAAGACCACCGCCAGCGGTCTGCAGTACGAGGTATTGGAAGCTACGCTCGGCCAGAAACCGAAAGCCACCGACTCCGTCAAAGTGCACTATGAAGGCACGCTCATCGACGGTACAGTATTCGATAGCAGTTACAAACGCGGCGAACCCATCTCGTTCCCGCTTAACGGCGTCATCAAAGGCTGGACCGAAGGTCTGCAGCTGATGTCCATCGGCTCGAAGTACAAATTCTTCATCCCGTATCAGTTGGCATATGGCGAGCACGGAGCCGGAGGTTCTATCCCACCCTACGCTGCGCTGATTTTCACAGTAGAACTTTTAGGTATTCAATAAATGATTATTAAAATTATGAAAAAATTAAGTATTGCATTATTGGCCGCATTGGCAATGATTTCCTGCGGCAACAGTTACAAAGCGCAAGACGCTAAACTGACCAACGAGACCGACTCGGTGAACTACGCTCTCGGTCTGCTCAACGGTCTGCAAATCAAGATGTATTACCTCGCTAAAGACAGCAGCGACGAGGCAGTGGCTGAATTCATCGACGCACTCGAAGCCGCTTATCTGGACAAAGAGGAGAAACTGAGCGACATCGCGCAAGCCGGCCGTCAGTTCGGTACATCGGTGAAAGGCTTTGAGAAAAAAGGTCTCGCCGAAAACGAGAAATGGGCGCTCAACGAGAAAATCTTCCTCCAAGGCTTGGTGAACGCGCTTCATGGTGACACATCGGTGATGAAAGCTGACGAATCGGAGGCATTCCTCATGCAGAACTACCAGGCGCAGACCGAAGTGCCCGAAGGCAAAGTAGTATATGCCAAGTGCCCGAAGAAAGCACAGAAAGTGGAACTGAAAAACACGCTTGACTCGCTCAACTATGCGTTCGGCTTCATGAACGGCAACCAGATTAAGACGTATGTGCTGGCAGAAGACTCTACCGGCGAGGACATGAAAGAGTTCATCGAGAATGTGAACAAAGGCCTCAAAGAGAACGTACGCAACCCGCAGTTGGTAGCGATGGGTAAGAACATCGGTAAAGCCATTCGCGAGCAAGAACCCGTTGGTCTGCTCGGCATTGAAGGCCTGGAGACGAACTACGACCTCATCAAACAAGGTTTCATCAACGGTCTGTATAACTACACAGAGCAATTCGACATGCAATCCGCTAACCAATATGTGGAGAGTGTTATCTCCCGCCTCAAATACGGCGAGACCCAAGCAGAAGGCGAGAAATTTCTGAAGGAGAACGCCCTGCGCGATGGTGTGAAGACAACCGAGAGCGGTCTGCAGTACGAAGTACTGGTGGAAGGCAAAGGTCCGAAACCGACGGCAGAGCAGACAGTGAAAGTACACTATGAGGGTACGCTCATCGACGGTACTGTTTTCGACAGCAGCTATGAGCGCGGCGAGCCGATTGAGTTCCCGCTCAATGGCGTCATCAAAGGTTGGACCGAAGGTCTGCAACTGATGCCGAAGGGTTCGAAATACAAACTCTATATCCCGTATGAACTGGGTTATGGCGAGCGCGGAGCCGGACAATCCATTCCTCCGTACGCAACCCTCATCTTCACGGTTGAACTGCTGGATATCAAGTAATTATGGGCGTCATCGCTAAGCAATCCATACGTGGTACGATAGCTACCTATATCGGCATCGCCGTAGGTGTTGTCACTACGTTTTTCGTGCAAACCCGTTTCCTCACCACCGAGGAAATCGGGTTGGCACGAGTGCTTATCGATACCGCAGTGCTGTTTATCGGCCTGGCGCAACTGGGTACGAGCAGCAGCATCATTCGCTTCTATCCGTATTTCCAGGATAAGGAGAATGACCATGGTTTCTTCTTCTGGGCAGTAGTGGTGCCGTTTGCCGGATTTATCATCTTCGCGCTTATCTACTGGGCATGCCGTGTGCCGCTTGGCGCATGGTTTGGCGATAAGTCGCCGCTGTTTGTGGAGTACTATTATTTCGTGCTCCCATTAGCCTTCTTTATGCTATACCAGACGATTTATGAGACAACTTGCAATGTGCTGATGCATATTGTGGTTCCGCGTACCGTACGCGAAGTGGTAGTGCGCGTCGGCATGTTGGTATTATACCTGCTGTACGCGTTCCGCTGGTTGTCGCTGGATGGTCTGGTTATCGGCATATGCGTCAATTATGCGATAGCCGCACTCATCAATCTGTGCTATTTCTATTCGCTCAAGCGCATTTCTTTTAAGCCCGACTGGTCATTCCTGCGCGCTAACAAAGACCTGGTAAAGCGTTACCTCTTATATTCCGGTTTTCTGCTCCTCTCCGCCATCACATCGGTGCTGGCTCCTACCCTCTCTTCCTTCTTCGTAACAGCGAAGATGGGTCTGGGCACCACAGGTATCTTCGCCATCGCTACCTATATGGCAGTGCTGGTATCTATTCCGAACCGCTCGGTAGCTGCGATTGCGTCACCTCAGATGGCGCGTGCTATCAAAGAGGAGAATCGCGAAGAATGCTCGTTCCTCATGCAACAGGTGACACGTAATATGCTGCTTATCTGCGGCTTCGTGCTACTTGCTATATGGGTAAACGTAGATCTTATTTTCCATATATTGCCTAATGGTGCTACTTTCGAGACCGCAAAGAACGTAGTGCTCATCTTGGGCGTCAGCCAATTGATTTTGGGGACGTTCTCTATTTGCCTCACGGCGCTTAACTACTCACGATTCTATGCCTTCAGCCTGCTACTGGCATTGATTCTGACCATCAGCGCCTTGGTGCTCAATAATTATCTGGTTCCTCTCTACGGCATGGAAGGTGCCGCATTGAGCAACCTTCTCTCGTATGGCCTGTATTTTATACTGGTCATATGTACCGTGATTGCACTCTGCCATATTCGGCTGATTGACAAGCGATGGTGGTACATAGTAGCATTGCTGGCAGCGCTGTTTGTGCTCAACTGGCTCTGGCAATCGTTCCTGCCGACCCTCAACATATGGGTGGACAGCCTTCTGCGGAGTCTTGTATTCATCGGCGGCGGTGCTTTCATAGCCTACAAAGCGAAGCTGTCACCGGAGATAAACAATCAACTCATACATTTGTAATTAACTATCGTGCGTTATTTCATCACCTTCTCATATTGCGGTACAGGTTTCCACGGCTCGCAGACGCAGCCGAACGGAAACACGGTTCAGTCAGAGATGGAAACGGCTTTTGCCACTATCCTGCGAGAACACGTGGCGCTCACCTTTGCCGGGAGAACCGATGCAGGTGTACATGCCGATAAGATGGTAGCGCATTTCGACTGGTATAACACCCTGCCCGCCAATTTTGCAGGACGATTGAATAACTTACTGCCGGCATCCATCGCCATCAGTGATTTGCGGCAGGTAACAGATCTGGCTCATGCACGCTTCGATGCCTTGTCGCGCACGTACCGCTATCGTATCACGACGCGCAAAGACCCATTCCTATATATCAATCACGCGCGCGTGGCTGAGGGCCTTGATTTCGATGCGATGAACGAGGCGGCACTACTATTGCTGGGCAAACAGGACTTTGCATCGTTCTGCCGCGTGCATACCGATGTGCGAACCACGATATGCAACGTGCGCGAAGCAGCGTGGATACAAGAGAATGAGACAGAGGCCTATTTTGAAATAACGGCAGACCGATTCCTGCGTAACATGGTTCGCGCCGTGGTAGGTACACTGTTTGAAGTAGGCCGCGGTAAGATGATGCCTGAAGAGATGGGAATCATCATTGCAGCCCATAACCGATGCCGTGCCGGACATTCCGCACCGGCGGAAGGGCTGTCATTAGTAGATATCATTTATCCTAATTATATATACATATGAAAAAAATCACACTATTGCTGCTGGCTGCAGCACTCTTGGGCGCTTGTACAGCGTCTGAGTATCAAACAACCCGACAGAGCGACATTGACGCCCTAACCAAATCCGCGTCATTCGAGATGCCGAAAGTACCTGTTCCTTCGTTCCCTTCCCGCACATTCAACGTGCTTGACTTCGGAGCAGACAAAACTGGCGTAGCGCTCTCTACCGAGGCAATCCAAGGCGCTATAGACGCCTGTACAAATGATGGCGGTGGAACAGTCATCATCCCTGAAGGAATCTATATCACAGGCCCGCTGACGCTCAAATCGAACGTCCGTCTGTACACCGAGAAGAACTGTTTTGTCGTCTTCTCACACGACCTGGACTTATACGAGATTTACGATGAGTGGTTCGAAGGTATCCCGACCAAGCGCTGCACAAGTCCGCTCAATGCACGCGATGCAGAGAATATCGCCATCACCGGTTATGGTACGTTCAACGGCAACGGCGACTGGTGGCGTCCGCTCAAGAAGAGTAAGATGGCTCCGGGACAATGGAAGAAGCACCTCAAAGAGAAAGGCGGTATCGTGGTGAACGACATCTGGTATCCGGATAGCGCATCGTTGCTCGCGCAGAGTTATTGCCTCGACCAGAACGTGCCGGTGATTACCGATGACAGCCTCTGGCAAGTGGTGAAATCATTCCTGCGCCCTGTGATGCTGCATTTCGTAGGCTGCAAGAATATTCTGCTTGAAGGCGTGACATTTGAGAATAGCCCGGCATGGAATCTCCACCCCATGTGCTGTGAGAACCTCATCTTGCGCGATCTCAATGTTCGCAACCCGTGGTACAGCCAGAACGGCGACGGCGTGGACGTAGAGAGCTGCAAGAATGTGGTGATTAGCCGTTGCTCGTTCGATGTAGGCGACGATGCTATCTGCATGAAGTCCGGCAAGGACAAACCGGGACGCGAAAGAGGCATCCCAACGGAGAACGTAGTGGTGGATGATTGCGTGGTATATCATGGACACGGCGGTTTCGTTTGCGGCAGTGAGATGTCCGGCGGTATCAAGAATGTAGAAGTACGCAATAACCTCTATATCGGCACGGACGTAGGTCTGCGTTTCAAATCAACGCGCGGCCGCGGCGGTGTGGTAGAGAATATCTATATCAACGGCGTGAATATGGTCAATATTCCGAACGAAGGATTGCTCTTTGACCTCTTCTACGGCGGTAAAGGTGCAGGCGAAGAGAGCGAAGAAGAACTGGCGGCACGTATGAATGCCGAGGCTCCGGCGGTAAGCGAAGAGACACCGGCGTTCCGCAACATCGTGATAGAGAATGTCAAAGGCGCGAATATCAAACGCGCTATCTATTTCAACGGTCTTCCGGAGATGAAGATACAGAATGTCACGCTGCGCAACATCACCATCAGCGCGACGGAAGGAGCGCTCTTCCGCCAGACAGACGG
>ONGK01000065.1 GCA_900317345.1 uncultured Bacteroidales bacterium
GTTCACACCGATGGTGAGGTACTGACGGCCGATGTTGATGTAACCGGCATCGAAGAGAGGCAGCATACCTTTCTCCTGCAGGTTCTTGAGGTTCTCGTTGTACGCCAGTTGCACTTTGTGCATCAGATCCACCACGTCCTCGATGTATGCCTGATACGGAATGTTGTTGCGCACGGCATACTGGATAGCGCGGTTGAGGTTGATGGTCAGCACGGATTTTGAACCGGTTGAGATACCTCCTGCGCCGAGCGTATAACTGAAGCTGTTGTCGGTAATGGCGTTACGCAGACGGCAACAGGAAGAGAGGCTGTCTGCATTGTCCGACACATAGGTGAAGAACGAGTGTCCCTTCGCGTACATCTCTGCCGTGAAGTCGCCGTATTCCTTGTCTTTGATGTCTCCGTTCTCCGCAAGCAGCGCCATGGTCTCTACCGGGAAGGTGAGGACGCAACGCGTACGCTCTTCGTTGAACCAGTTCATGAAACGACGTTGCAGCCAATCGAGTCCCTCCCAGTGCGGCGCTTCGCCATTCGGGAAACGGAAGTTCTCAAACAGGCTCTTGAAATAGTAGCGGTCGTAGTAACTGATGTTCCAGAATACGGACTGGAAGTTACGTGCACCTGACGGCTGATTGAGGCTGTAAACAACCTGCTGGAAGCAATCGGTGATCACTTTGTCAATCGTACGATGCTTGAGGCTCATATCCACCACTTCGTCTGCGCGTTTGTAGTAGTCCTCGCCGTATTCCTGCTCGATGAAATAGTTCATATACATAAGGAATTCGGGCGTAGCGCACGCGCCTGAAAGCATCGAGCTCACCATGAAGACCATGTTGATAAATCCGCCGCAGAACGACTTGAGGTTGTGAGGAGGCGTAGCATTTCCGCCGATGCTCTTTGTGCCGCCGATGAGCCACGGATACATGGTGATAGACGCGCAGTAGTTAGCGAGGTTCGTCTCGTCGTTTTTGTAGATGAAGTGCTGGTTGAGCAGCTGCATATAGCGGTCGCTCAGCTCTTTGCCGTACATCTCTTTGATACGCTCGGTCAGCAAGCGGCGGTTCAGACGGATGAAACCCTGCTTCGGCAACTCACCGATAAGGGTAGCGATATTCTTGTGCTCCACGTTTGCGTTAGCGTCGAACTTCGAGCCCTCTGCAGCATTGGATGCCTGCACATAGTTCATCATAAAGTCCAAACGACGCTGTGTCTCACGGTCCTCTGTGTGTCCCTGGCGATAGAGGATAAAGGCCTTAGCTACCTGATAATATCCCTCCGCCATGAGCGCAACCTCCACTTGGTTCTGTATCTCCTCAACAGTCACCTCGTTGCGAACGCGCAGGTGCGAGAGGATTGCTCCTAATGTCTCCTCGGTGGCAAATGCACCAACGGCTATGAATGCCTTTGCGATGGCATTTTTGATTTTGTCAATGGTAAAAAGTTCTTTTTTACCGTCACGTTTAATAATGTATGTTTCCATATATATAGTTTTATAATAGATCGTTCACTTTGTTCACTAAAAGACAAAAGACCGCTTCGCTAAAAGACAAAAGATTTGTTGCGAACCGAAAAACGGTGCAAAAGTACAATAAAATTTTCAATTGTGCAAATTTTTTGGCAATTATTTTCATTTCTGCTCATTATCAATGTTTTATGAAATTTATCAACATAAAAAGTTGTCCAAAATGAAAAATTGTTAATAACTTTTCATTTTCCCCGCTCCCTCCTCATCTCATTGCCAAGAGCACAAAAAAAAACTGCCACCGAAGTGACAGTTTTTTTGTAGAATGGAGTAGGTTGCTTACTTGATGATAGCACCCTGTGCGTTGAACTTAACGCCATTCTTGATGATGATGAGCTGGCCGTCACGCAGAACCTTAACAGCCTTACCCTCTGCAGCAACATCCTCGATACCCTGCGAATAAGAACCATGGATGGTTAAGTGGTAGAGGATACCTTCCTTCGTCAGAATGTCTGCTGTCAGAACGTAACCACCTTCTTCAGCAGCCACAATAATGTTATCAACAGCGTGAACATTCAATGCTTGACCATCTACATTGTATTCGCAATAGTACGAATCCAAGTCTTCTGCAGTATAGGTGCCTACAAAGCCATCATTTACATAGAGAGAAATAACGAAATCATTTGCATCATCTGAAGCTACAAAGTCTACTGTGCCATAGCTTGCAAAATAGGTATCATCCATTTCGCCGGAGAGTTCAATACTCTTCTCGTCTACGATAGCCGGATCATATACTTTCTGAGTAAAGATATATACCACGCCGTCGCGACCGCGTACAGTGGTTACGATGAATACGGTATCATTGCTCTCCGATACCTGTGCGCCAATAAGAGTATCCAAGTTAATCTTGCTGGTGTCGCTCATATTATACAATACGGTGTAATCGGCGTCAAAGTCCTCATTGCCGAACGAACCAACAAGATGGTCGGTGTTGATACATACGCTGAAACGATATGCCTCGTCCATGGAAATGGCTTGGAACCATTTGTCGCCGCGGGCATCACCTTCTGTATAATCTGCGAAATCTGCCGGAGCATCAAATGTGTGGCGAATCGTGTCACCTGTAGGAACAACCGGAGCGTCAAGCAGTTCAATATCTACCATGCTGCAATAGTAATCTACATAATCACAATACATTGATTGAGGATCTTGCTCGCAGTAATAGCTCGCCATTTGGCAGTATTGCATATTTTGGGCATTGTATGCATAAATTTCTGCTTGGAAGTCAAAATC
This sequence comes from uncultured Bacteroidales bacterium, assembly GCA_900317345.1. Classification (GTDB taxonomy): domain Bacteria; phylum Bacteroidota; class Bacteroidia; order Bacteroidales; family Paludibacteraceae; genus Colicola. The sequence continues at coordinate 2,755 of ONGK01000065.1, forward strand.
AAATTCACGATTGAGAGTATCCTTCATGTCGGATGCTGTCAAACGATAAATCGGGTATTGAGTGCCTTCCGATACATACGCAATGTTGAACGCACCGCTAAGGCTCACTGTGTCACCGGGAGCGGCAATCAGCATAGCAACACCAGATTTACCATCTGCTGCATACTGACCGGCGATTTGGTCTTCCTTACCATTGTAAAAACCAAACTCTGCAACTAATTTGTCATTTGCGTCATAGCAGTCAAAATACCAAACTTGCTGGTAGAATGCAACCTCTGCTGAAGCGATACCGGAAACCGGTGTGCCGGCTGCCAGAACACGGCGTGCGCTGCGACCTTGACGATCAAACTGACCAAAGAAATGCGTAGGAAGCGAAATCTCATTCGAAATGGTCTTTGCTTCTCCTCTTTTTGCAAACTGCGGAACTGCAGATGCGCTCAGGGCGATAACTGCGCCCATCAAAAGGGTAAAAATTTTCTTCATAATCTAAATGATTTTTTAAAAGATTAATAATTGATATAATAGCATTATGATGCTCTACATACAAAAATCGTGTGCAAAATTACTAAAAAAACGCCATATTGCCAAACAAAAGTTAAAAAATGCGCTATTTATCTACGAATTGTCAACTATACTTTGCAAAATTATTCAAAATAATTTGCACATGTCCAATTTTTTTTGTACCTTTGCACCGCGAAAGCGTGTAACATGAGTCATAAATAATTGTAAAATCGTTAATATAAATGAAAAAGGCTTTTTCCTTATTTATCGTTGCGCTGGCGTGCGTATTCGCGCAAGCGCAGACGCGTTACGTGGGTGGAGATATCTCTATGCTGCCGCAGTATGAGAAGCATAACTCGCCCTACAAAGATGTAAACGGCAATAATATTAGCAATCTGCTGACTTGGTTCGTCAACGAATGTGGATGGAACACGTTCAGAGTACGTATTTTTGTCAACCCTAATCCAGATTTCGGCAAAACGTATTATTCTGCCTCTGTGAAAGAAAGCGACCCTGCTATTTGTCAGGATTTGGCGTATGTGACGGAGTTAGGAAAACGTATCAAGGCTGCAGGTGCGTACTTCATGTTGGATTTCCATTATTCGGATTTTTGGGTGGATGCAAGCAAAATTCTTCCGCCCGAGGCATGGATGAATGCATCGGATTCCGCCAAGGCGGACAGCGTGGCAGCGTACACGCGAAGAGTGTTGACGGCATTAAATGCAGCCAACGCAACACCGGATTTGGTACAAGTAGGTAACGAAATTATGTATGGTGTCTGTGGCATCAAAGTCGCGCCGTATGACAGGTCGGACAGCAATTGGCCAGCGTACCTCAACCTGCTTAAAGCCGGATGTAATGCCGTGCGTGATGTATGTCCCAATGCGCAGATAATTATTCATACCGACCGCCCGTCAAATACGACGTACAACAAATACTACTACTCCAAACTAGTTAACGGAGGCGTGGATTTTGATGTTATTGGTCTCAGTTACTATCCCTTCTGGCACGGATATTTAACTGATGCACAAGTGGCATCCAAATCGGATAAGAACAATCTTGTCAAAGCAATCAACCGCTTGGCAACCGATTTCCCGGACAAACGCGTACAAATTGTGGAGTGTGCATATAACTTCCAATGGTGGCCGGATAAAGGCATTAATTTTGATACCCGTGATGTATGGCCATGTGGTTCAGATGGTAATAATACGTCTGTAGGAAAAGGTGGACAATATAATATGGTCAAAGACCTGGTTGACGCGCTCAAACCGTTGCCCAATGTGGATGGTATCAATTATTGGTTCCCCGAAGAGGCTGGAAACGGAGATGACACCAATTGGAGCACCTCAAAAGGCACCGTTATGTATGGTTGGCTTAGTCGCGGTTTCTGGAATGAGAACCAAAGTTCGTCCGGCCACGCTATCAACAAGACAGGCGCAGCCACCGGAGGAAAGACGCCCGCCGATGTGTGCGCACCGTATTACATGCGCAATTTCTATAACGAGGAGCAAGGACTGGAAGCTGTT
>ONGK01000056.1 GCA_900317345.1 uncultured Bacteroidales bacterium
ATTGTTAACTTTTTCATGTTATCAGAGTTTGTTTTTGATTGCGTTATAGTACTATCTCCACCTCGTGTTTTCCCTGCTCATAGGGAAGTATTGTCGGGTGTTCGGGGCGCTGCTTGCCGTTCGGGTTCTTGACGGTGATGACATACTCGGCATCGCGCCATTTGCGGGTGACGGTATATTCCTTGAGGTCCGCAGGGATACATGGGTTGACCATAAGACCTTGGTATGTAGGCCGTATGCCGAGGATATGCTGCGAGACGGTGAGCCAGTTCCATGCAGCAGTGCCGGTGAGCCAGCTGTTTTTACCCTCACCGGGTTTGGCAGCCTCTTTGCCGGCTACCATCTGGCAATAGACATACGGCTCTACCTTATGTAGGTCCTGGTCTTTAATCCATGCCGGAGCGATTTTCTTGTAGAGCGTCCATGCGTCATTGCCTCTTCCGGCTTCGGTCTGGGCGATGATGACCCAGGGGTTGTTGTGGCAGAAAATACCGCCGTTCTCTTTGTATCCCCATGCCGTGCTCGCTGTCGAGGAGCCGTGCAGCGCTGTCCAGTGCTTTCTCGGGCATGCCTTGCTCAGCCCCAATACGCGCCATGCCGCACCATCCCTGGCTCTCGATGAACATCTTTCCTTCCTCGTTCTCATGCGAACCGACCTTATTGCCGTAGTAATCGTATGCACGGAGGTACCATTCGCCGTCCCATCCGTATTGCTCCACGGCTTTGCACATGGCGTCTACTTGGGTATTGGCAGAGGCGATGATGTCTTTGAGCATAGCGCTCTTTTGTCCTTGAGCGGAGCGGTCTATCGTCTCTAACAGTTCCACAAACTGGCGTCCGCAATAGACGAACAGACCGGCAATCATGAGGCTCTCGGCTTGGCTGCCTTCCGTCTTGTTACCCGTTGTCTGAAAGGACTCATTCGGGTCCATGGAGAAGCAGTTGAGGTTGAGGCAGTCGTTCCAATCGGCACGTCCGATGAGCGGCAGTCCGTGCGGTCCGAGGTTATTGACCACATGGTTGAAACTGATGCGCAAGTGCTCCATCAGGCTCACTTCGCTGCCGGGTTCGTTATCCCATGGTACCATCTCGTCCAAGATGGAGAAGTCGCCCGTCTCGCGGATATACGCCGTGGTGCCGAAGATGAGCCACATGGGGTCGTCATTGAATCCGCCTCCGATGTCGTTGTTGCCGCGTTTGGTGAGCGGTTGGTATTGGTGATAGCATCCTCCGTCCGGGAACTGGGTTGATGCGATGTCAATGATGCGCTGCCGTGCTCGCTCGGGTATTTGATGCACAAAGCCCACCAGGTCTTGGTTTGAATCGCGGAACCCCATTCCTCGTCCGACGCCGCTCTCGAAGAACGAAGCGGAACGGCTCATGCAGAAGGTAATCATGCATTGGTATTGGTTCCATATGTTCACCATGCGGTTCAGACGCTCGTCGCTGCTCTCCACATGGTATTTGCTCAGCAGTTCGTCCCATAGTGCGTTCAGTTCCGCGAAAGCTGCATCCACGGCCTCCACGCTTGAGAAGCGCTTTATCACTTCATGCGCGCGAACCTTATTGATGATATGGTGGTCGCGTTCGCCGAGCGAAGTCAGTAATTCGTAATTTTTAATTTTTAATTTTGAATTATTAAACTTCTCATTCTCCTCGTTCTCCTCATAGCCGAGCACGAAGATATAATCCTTGCTCTCGCCGGGCGCCAGTTCCACTTCGATATAGTGGCTCGCGATAGGGCTCCATCCGTGCGCCAGACTGTCGGCCGAATGACCGTTCAGCACCGCCTGCGGTTCGCTCAACTCGTTGTACAGGCCGACGAACGACTCACGGTCGGTGTCATATCCCTGCACAGGGCAGTTGACAGCGTAGTACGCATAGTGGTTACGCCGCTCTTTATACTCCGTCTTGTGGTAAATCGCCGTCCATTCCGCTCCTTGTTCTACTTCCACTTCGCCCGTGGACAGGTTGCGCTGGAAATTCTCTCCGTCCGTAGCGGCGTTCCATAGGCACCACTCGGCGTAACTGAACAATTTGAGATGCTTCATCTCGTTCGACAGGTTCGTCAGCGTCAGGCGTTGAATTTCCGCCTTCACACCGAGCGGCACGAAATAGAGCACGCTCGCGCGTACCTTATTTTTAGCGCCCGTGATGCGCGTGTAGTTGAGTCCATGCCGGCACTCGTATTCGTCCAACGCCGTCTTGCAGGGTTTCCAACCCGGATTCCAAACAGTGCTATTTTCTACTATGTAGAAATACCGCCCAACCGAGTCCATCGGTACGCTGTTGTAGCGATAGCGTGTGATGCGGCGGAACTTGGCGTCTTTGTAGAAATTATAGCCTCCTGCGGTATTGGAAATCAAGCCGAAGAAATCCTCATTGCCGAGGTAGTTGATCCAATTGGTGATGACATACTCGCGGTGCGCGTCATCAAAATATCCATATTCAGTAGCCATACACAATGTGAATCAAAATCCGGTGCAAAATTACTGCTTTTTATTGAGCTGTACTAATACATTTCCGACGGAAAATAAGCGTTTTTTGCAAAAAATGCAAGATATAGTTTGCAAATACCGATTTTTTTTACTAATTTTGCGGCGGAATTGAGGAATTATCGATTTATGCGCGCATCGTTTACAGAGATTACGCGTCTTGAGCCTCTGGACATTTTCTACGTTGGAGAGCGCCACAAGACCTATTTTGAGTACCCATCTCATTGCCATGAGGTGTACGAGCTCAATTATGTGGAGAATGCGGCCGGTGCGACGCGTACGATAGGTGATAGTTTTGAGAGCATCGGTGCTCTGGATCTTGTGCTGATGACAGGCAGCAAGCTCGTTCATGTATGGGAGCAGGGGACCTGTCCTGAGCATGACATCTATGAGATAACGATTCATATAGACCCGAGTACGTTCCGTGGGACGATGATGGACAAGCGCGCTTTTGCCTCCATCCGTCGGATGCTGGAGCGAGCGCAACGAGGTTTGGCCTTTCCGGAACCGGCGATACAAATTCTGCGCGAGGATATCGTGAACCTGGCGCAGAGCAATGACAGTTTTGCATCGGTGATACGCTTATGGAATCTCCTTTATCGTCTATCGCTGGTGGAGGACGCGCGTGAGTTGGCATCGGCTTCGTTTACCGAGAGTCAGGAGCGCACAGAGGATGCGCGTGTGCAGAAAATCAAGGAGTATATCGCCGCCAATTATATGCGTGACATCAGCGTACAAGAGATGGCGGATATGAGCTATATGAACGTAGATGCTTTCTCTCGTTTTTTTCGTAACAAGACAGGCCGTAAGCCGAACCGCTATCTGATAGACTATCGTCTGGGTGTGGCGGCTCGTATGCTGCTGACCACCCAGCTATCCGTGGCGGAGATAGGATTCTCGTGCGGATTTAACACCCTGAGCCATTTCAACCGCCGTCTGTTCCGCGAATCGAAAGGCTGCACGCCATCCGAGTTCCGGGAGCGGTTCTGATGATAGCCATACAACAATAACCATTAACGACTACGTAGTATGAGAAAACGCATTTTTATTATCCTTACCTTTGCGGCCGTCAGCCTATGTGCGGCGGCGCAGAGTTCGGGTTTCAAGCAACTGGACAAGTGGCTTGACATCTGGAAAGAAACCCAACAGACCTTTTTCGGCTACCCCGTCAACGAGCAATCCGCTCTGCACGGGTTTTACGAGTGGTACGTGGCTTCCGGAATGGATGTGATTAACATCAACAATGCCGGTGACCCGATGGTTGACAACCCCGCCAACTGGAGTTCGCAAGCCTTCGAGCGGGAGGTGATTGAGTTCTTCGAGCCCCTCTATGGTTTCCCGAAGCACAAAGCCTGGGGCATCGTGACGCATAGCGGCACGGACGGCAACAACCATGGCATCTATTTCGGCGTCAAATATCTGTACAACAAAACAGGCAAGATGCCTATCGTCTATGTATCCGACGAGGCCCACTACTCCAACATGCGTATATGCGACCTGCAGAACCTGGACATACGGCTCATCAAGAGCGACGAGATGGGACGAATGATTCCCGAAGAGCTGGAGAAAGCCATCGACCCCAATCGCCCCATACTGATGATTTATGCCATGGGTTCTACGTTTAAGGGGGCTATCGATGACCAGGATGCACTCAATGCTGTACTTAAAAAATTCCCGAAGACGGCGGTCTTCCGCCATGTGGACGCCGCGCTCTTCGGCGGATACCTGCCGTTCACCAAACATAAAAAGATGGTTAGCCAGCAGCATATGCACTATGATGCCATCGCCATCAGCGGCCATAAGTTCTTCGGCATTGACTCGCCTTGCGGCTTATTCCTCTGTTCACGAGAGGTATACGACAACCAGAATAATTTCGAGGTGACGTATCTCAATGGCAATATGCGCATGATTAACTGCTCGCGCGATGCCGTGCAACCCCTCAAATTCTGGTGGCTCATCCATACCGTCGGCTACGACAAATGGGCTGAGCAGGCGGAGCAGATGATGGAGTGCACCGCCTATCTCAAGCAGCAGCTCGACATGATTGGCTGGCCATGCTGGGTGAACAAATATAGCAATACCGTTTTCTTCAAACGTCCCTCGCCCGAGATAGTCAGCAAATACAACCTGGCGCAAGGCTATGACGAGCGCTTCGGAGGAGAACTGGCGCACATCGTGGTGATGCAGCATGTGACCAAAGATAAGATTGACAAGTTCATCGCCGAACTGAAGAAATAGAGAAATGGCACCTCACGCTCTGCGAGGTGCCATTTTTTTTATACAGCCTTCTTATTTCTTGGCTTGCTTGTCTGCCTTGGCCTGTTTGTCATGCTTCTTCTGCTTGACCGGTTTCACCTGTTGGCCTTGCGGACCAAACTGCCCGTGGTGCTGACCGTCCTGCTTGGAGCATTGCTGACCGCAGTGCTTGCCGCCGAAAGGCTCGTTCAATCGCATCACTTTCTCCACTTGGCGGGCACTTAAGTCCTGGCGGAATTTGTCGTAGAATTTCTCCTGCAGTTCTGCCAGGTCTTTCATGCTCTCGAAGCGCTTCTTCGCCAGCTTGTCCAGCTCCTTGTCCGTCAGTTCCTTACCGGACTCGACCTTCTCCTGAGGCTTGCCCTTCTTGAATAGCTCAGCCGTCTTCTCTCTATACTCACGATAGGTAACGGCGAACTTGGCTGCTTGGTCGTCAGAGAGCATAAGCTCTTGTGTCAGACGCTTGATATCAAGCTCTATGCGTTCTTCTTTACTCAGTTGCTTGTCTTTGCAACCTTCTTTCTTGAACTCCTGGGCACTTACGTTTGCCACGAGGATGGCGCTAACCGCCAGAATAAGTAACTTTTTCATATTCGTAACACCTTAAATAAATGAAACAATCACCTACTCTCTTACAAACATCGTGCCAAACGATAAATCACCCCGCTCGCAGACGCTCTACATCGTGACGATAAGCGTCTCTACTGAATTGGCGGCAAGGCTGATTTTAGCGCTATATTCGCCTAACTGCAAGGGGAGATTCGTTGCTTCGCCTATATTGAGAATATTGATGGCGTACGAACCGTCCTGCTTCGCAACGGCGCAAATATGAATATTCGGATTGGGGCACTCCGAGATGCCCAGCACCACATCACCCGGACGCATCGAGCGGCTGAAATTCTTGAGCACACGATAATACGGCGTGTAATAGAGCACATCGTTCTCATAGTCCACCATCAGCATCGCGCCGCAGTTATTGTTCACATGTGTCGGTCCGCCGATAGAATCGAGCACCGCGTTCCAGTCGATATAGCCCGTCAACCAGTGGTTGAGGCCATCGATGATATAACTGGCGTAGCGGTGCACAACCGCATATTTTGGATGCCATTCGGGCCACCAAGGCGTCGAATACGCCCAGTCGGTAGCGTTCGGGTTCCACCAGAAAGCGTCGTTATTGAACCAGCAGCATTCTTTATATCCCTCATAGTCCGTCACGCCCGGCCATCCGTCGCGCCCCAGGTTATCCACGCATCCTTCGGTATGAATGAGGCGTTTGCCGGGGTGCGCAGCGTGCAGCGAGTCCAGCACATCGGGGAAGCAGCTGATGGTTGAACCATACCAGTGAAGCGCCGTGCCATCCGTATATCGGTTCGCCAACGAGTCGCCGAAGATAGCCGCCGTGTAAGGCGCAGCCTCGAAGGTGTTCTGGTCAAAGCCCAGAATCTTCACATTGCCAAAGCCGTTCTTCGCCATCTCCGGTCCGAGATAGCGGCCTATCAGTGCAGCCTCTGCAGCCGGCGACACGTGCATCGACTCCCAACTGCCGTCATTGCCCATCGGCTCGTTCTCCGGCGTGATAGCCCAGAACTCAATACCGGACTCGCGATACGCCTGCAGGTATTTGACGTAGTAACGCGCGAAAGCATCGTAGTACTCCGGCAGCAGCGTACCGCCATAGCGCTTCTGCTTGTCGAAGAACTGCTTGTTATCTTTCATCCATGCCGGGGCCGTCCACGGCGAAGCCACCAGATGCCACTCTTGGTCTTTCTGTCCGGCCTTGATGGCTGCTATTTCGTGCAGGCACTGCCATATATCATAGTGCTCATCCTTAATTTGCGGATACTCGGCCTTGGAGAAGCCGTCCCTGTGCACCTGCATCGAGAAATGCTCCAAGGACTCGTCTCCGTCCTCGTCATCGAATGAGTAATGCCCTTTGAGCGCGAAATCCGAGGCACCCACTACGGTACGTGAAGCCGAGAAATTGGCTCCGTTCTCACCATACATCTCCTCCAGCACGGCGTGGCGCTGCTCCGGCGGCAGGCAGGCTAATACGAACACGGACGATTCTGTAATTGAGTTGCCAAAGCCATCAATAGTCTGACGGCGGTCGTTGAGATTCACAGTGATAGCACCGTCGATACGACCTTTCTGAAACTGCACCGGGACCGGCTTTGTGTCTGCGTTCTCTGCCAACAGCCATACATCGACAGAAGGCACCTTGGCTGTACAAGCAGTCAGGATAACGCATGAAAGAATGAATGCGTGAATGAATGAACGGTTCATAATTCTATGATTAGTTGTTTGATTTGTCCGTCACGAGCGAAGATATGTGCGCTTTGCTCTTTGGATAAGGTCAGACCTGTCTTTTCTCTTTGAGCAAAGCGGTCTTTCGACTTTCTACTATATATAACTTCCGTGCCGCAATAGGTGAAGCGTAGCTCGCCGTCTTTGAAATCGGCATCGGTCAGCATAGCCGGGCAGAAGGTGATTTGTCCGTCATGCACAGAGACGCCTAACTCGAAGAAGCGACTGATGATATCTTCCTTCACCTGGCCGGTCATGCCCGGTTGCTGCGCACCCGCCATGGACGGCGTATGCGAATAGGCGTCGAATGGGAATGCTCCGTATTCGGCCGGTTGCTTGTGCGAACCGATACCTTCACGAATGGCTATATAGTGCTTCTTCAGCCGCTCATTGCCATCCCGTGCAATCACCTCGCCTACCGCCAGCAGCAGTTTGGAAACCATGTGCCAGTAGATGCAGCCGAGACCTTCGTACTTATAGAACGTACCACTACGACCCGTGAAGGCGTGGTGGTTGAATACCTGCTCGTAGAGGTCTTTTAGTTCGTCCGGCAACTCATTGGCGTTGCGGAAACGGGCATCGAAATGAATACCGCCGTCGCAGTCCTGCTTGAGAATAGAACCGAGGTATTTCTGCACCACCGGCAGTTGCTTTGCCTCTTCGGGCAGGTTATTGAGTTCGAGGAACGTCTTGCGGCGCCGGTTCGGGTAGAGCATGTAGCTGCGTTGGTCCTCCCGATAGAGGTCGGAAGCGCGCATGGCGTCCAGCAGGTCTGCCGACTCTTCGCCGCTGAGGAGACCGGACGAGAGCACCGCTACCTGACCTTCCAACATCTGATAGAGATGGCTTATCTCTATATCGCCGGCGGTGAACTTAATCAGGTTATATGCCTCATACAAGCCATCCGCACGCTTATTAGCGCGGATAGATTCGTCAATCTTATGCAGAGTAGCGCTAAGGAACTCCTGTATCTCCGCCAACTCCATCTGCTGCGTCTCGCCGCTAAGACCGGCATAGACACGGGTTCTATATTTCTCGCCCGCAGTACCCACGATATCGAGGAACTGCTTGGTATTGCCGTTTGGATACGCATGACGGATGGCGTGCAGGAAGTCCGCTGTCTCTACGCCGATGGTGATGTCTTCCTGTATCAACTTTTGCAGGAAAGCCACATAGCGACGCATATAACAGAGCGTGACCATCGATGCGCCGTAACCCACCAGCGCATTATTGGCATCGTTCCACTCCGGGCGAAGCGTATTCATCCAGATACCTGCGTTAGGCACGAAATTCGACAGTTTGGTCAACAGGGTGATGAGCAGTTTGTCCGCCATCGTGGTACGCCGTACCTGGCGGTGCTCATCGAGAATAAGTTTGGCATCAGCCCCCATCTCCGGCACAAGCGCCATGATATGGTTGTGCAACTCGGTATCGAACCAAATACTATTCTTCGGGTCCGCCACTATCTCTGCATACGACTTGAGCCGATAAGGCACATTGGCGAAAGCGTACCTGCGCTCGTTGAGCAGCCCGCGCAAAGTCTCAGGGGCGTGGTTATAACTCAGTTCCAGCAACTTAAGCAGATAGATGATTTGGTGGTCACCCCAGTAACCGATGTTCGACCATGGGTTCTCAGGTTCTATCACCTCCCAGTCGATGCCTTCGTTCGAGATACGGTACGGGTTATAGCCGTCTGCCGTAGTGGCGTTCAGGAATTTCGCAATGATATGATTGATGAACAGCGGATAGGAGAGCGACAAGGCCTCCCAGTTCTGGAAGATGTCCCGCCAGTTGCCCTGATACGCTACGACGGGCTTGCCTTGCTCGTCCTGCACGCGAATGCTGAACAGGTTCCACGGGCGCGACGGGTCGCCGTGACGGCGTCCGAAGGTCAGCGGGAGGTCTTGCGTAGGTGAAGTAGGCGGATAGGTCAGATAATAGCCGCCGCGCATGGTGTTGAACAGCACATTGGCGAAATGGCGTGCGTCGTTCGCTTCGTCCGCCGTGTGCTGCACGCCATCGTTCTGCGCCACGATGCGCTTGAGTGTCTCGGTGGATTGCTTCAT
>ONGK01000055.1 GCA_900317345.1 uncultured Bacteroidales bacterium
CACACGCAGGTCTGGAATCTGTTTGGCTATCTGCGCTATCTTCGCTTGACGTGCACGAACCATCACTTCGTGATTCTCCGGGTTGGTGGAGATTGTGCCGCGCTCGGCGTCTCGCTCCAAGCCGATATTACGATGCTCATATCCTTCCATGCCGGGGAATGCCCAGTAACGCACGCCACGTTCGTCACGTAGCGCAGGGTTGTAATGCCCCTTCAGTTCTTCGGGTACACTTTGCGGATAGATAGCCGGCAGTTCCGCCAGTTTGGGTACTCGCCAAAGTGCAGTACCGTTAGCCAGATAAGTATCCGTAAGCAGAATGACAGGCGTCATATTCTCTAGCGCCAAGCGGCAAGCCTCATATGCGAAATCAAAGCAGTTAGCGCTGCTTGAAGCCGCCAGCACGACAGCCGGGCACTCGCCGTTACGGCCATAAAGTGCCTGGAGTAGGTCGGTCTGCTCGGTTTTCGTAGGAAGACCTGTTGAAGGTCCGCCGCGCTGCACATCCACTACTACCAAAGGCAACTCTGCCATGACTGCCAAGCCGATAGCTTCGGACTTGAGACTCAGACCGGGACCGCTGGTCGTTGTGCACGCAAGGTCTCCTGCAAAAGCGGCACCGATAGCGGTACATACGCCGGCAATCTCGTCCTCTGCCTGAATAGCCATGACATTCATATCCTTGCGACCTGCCAATTCATGCAGAATATCGGTTGCAGGCGTGATAGGATACGAGCCAAGGAAGAGACGCTTGCCTGCTTTCTGCGCAGCAGCAATCAGTCCCCATGCCGTCGCCTTATTGCCGGCGATGGAGGTATAAGTACCGTGCGCCTCGTTCGGATGGCCATCCAAATGAATCTGAGTGATATTGAGCGCAAGGTTCTGACCATAGTTATAACCATCCACCATCACTTTGGTGTTCGGAGCAATGAGTGCCGGTTTCTTCTTAAATTTATCCTCCAGCATGTGAATTACCTCGTCCATCGGTTCATCGAACAGCCAGCATATGAGACCCAGCGCAAACATGTTTCGGCTCTTGAGCATGGATTTATTATCCATGCCGGAGTCTTTCAGCGCCTCTTTGGTTAGCGTCGTCAGCGCCACAGGCACAATCTGCACGGTCTCGGGAATGCCGAGCTCTGTGAAAGGATTATCCGTATGGTACTGCGCTTTCTCGAGGTCCTTATCCGTCAACGAATCGGTGTCGACAATCACGATAGCGTGGCGATGATAAAGCGAGAACTCATCATCGAAATGCGCCAGCGGATGATTGAAATGCGAGCCTAAAGTGCACACTTTCAGCGCCGCGGCATTCATAGCCACGACGACGTCTGCTTTGTCACCCGGCGTATAAACCGCCGAACCCAACTGCACTTGGAAACCACTCACGCCGCCCAACGTTCCTTGCGGCGCTCTAATCTCTGCCGGAAAATCGGGCAGAGTGGAAATCTCATGACCAAGGATAGCGCTGAGTGACGAGAATAAATTTCCCGTCAGCTGCATGCCATCACCCGAGTCTCCACAAAATCGAACAACTATATTTTTCACGTTTTCCTATGTTTTTCAAAAAGGTTTGCAAAGGTACTGCTTTTTTTGCACATATGCAAATTTGTGAAAGAAAAAACTCGTCAAATTCACAAATTTAATATTGCAACCATTCAAGGAACTCCTGCGGGTCAATGGTAAAGGCCATCGGCTCAGCTATCTGGAAACCCAACGGGTTCAACTGCACGTATAGCGGCTGTGCGTTGGAGCCGAAGCGCTCGCGCTGGAGGCGGCTGTTCTCATTGCCTTCGCTCTCGCCGTCAGCATCTTTGTCCAAGCGATCATCTACATACAGTTCGATAAACACGTAGTTCTTCAGCCGCTCCTTCACACTGTCGTTCGCCAACACAAATGCTTCCATCTTACGGCAGTTGACGCAACCATAGCCGGTGAAGTCCACCAGCACAGGTTTGTTCTCCTGCCGCGCGTACGCCATGCCTTCCTCGAAGTCGTAGAAGACCTCTCGTCCTTCTATCTCCATTGGCGGAGCAAAAGCGCTGACAGCTTTCACCGGCGCACCCCATAGACCGGGCACCAGGTAGCAGGCAAAGACAAAGGACGGAATGATGACGAGGACACGAATGATTTTGCGCGTTGTGCTCACGCGGTGGATGTTCCATAGCAGGTAGATACCGATGCCGGCAAAACACGCAATCCAAAGCACAAGGAACAGCCAGCGCGGCAATATACCCCACCCGTACGCCAAGTCGGCGACGCTGAGGAACTTCAGCGACAGAGCCAGTTCCAGGAAAGCCAGTACGACCTTGAAACTTGTCATCCAGTCGCCGGATTTCGGAGCTTGTTTGAGCCACTGCGGGAACATCGCAAAAAGCGAGAATGGTAAAGCCAGAGCTATCGCAAAGCCCAACATACCAATAGCCGGAGCCAAGAGACTATGGCCTGCTGCCTCAACAAGTAGCGTACCGATAATCGGTCCCGTGCAAGAGAAACTAACGATAACCAGCGTAAACGCCATCAGCAGAATACTGAGGAAACCGCCCGTACTCCTTGCCTTACTATCTAAAGCCGTGGACCAACTGTCGGGCAAAGTAATCTCAAACAATCCAAAGAAAGACAGTGCAAAAATCACCAAGATCAGGAAGAACACGATATTCACTATGGCGTTGGTACTCAGGTCGTTAAGAGCTGACGCGCCGAAAAGCAGCGTCACTAACAGACCAAGACCTACATAGAGCACAATGATGCTTAAACCATATAATACTGCATCTCTGCGACCACCGCCTTTCTTGAGGAAGAAACTAACCGTCATCGGAATAATCGGCCACACGCAAGGCGTAAAGATAGCTAATAATCCTCCTAACATTCCCATGAGAAATATTATGAGGAGACCGCTTGCGCTGTTAGACAGCTCTGCTGTTGGACCGCTTTGCTGTATGACCGCTTCGCTGTAAGACCATGTTTCCGGCGCGGTACACATCTCGTCGTCGCAGGCATTGAAGCGAATCGGCGTTACCTCGCTGGCAGCTACAGTTATCACAAACGAGTCAGCGAATTCTTCGTCGAACTCACGCTCGCCGAACTCGATGATATTCATGTGCCAACCCGGCTCTATCTGAGCTTTGATACGCACACTGTCGCCTACGGTCTCTCCGCTCCACTTCACCGGCTCCACCATCTGCGCCATCGCAAAAACCGGCCAAATTGCCAATAATATACTTACTATTCTTTTCATTGTTGTTTTTTTAACTGAGCTATAACGAAGCCACGGAGCGTGACATAGTATTTGTCCGAAGGCTTGAGCTTCGCTTTGTATTCATCATAAAGAGATTGCCAATAGGCGTGTCTGTCCGGATAGGAGAGCTCCTGTTTCGCCTGCTTAGAGAGCTGAGCGAATGCGGAACTATTGGCTTTCTGAGTCGGTGTGATAGACTTTGGATCTTTATGTATCGGGTAGTTACTTATAATCGTTCTCCCATACCGATGCGTAGTATAAAACTTGCTGTCACCTGTAAGGCGACCGCTTAACTTATCCAATAATATGTCTAATTGTGCTTTTGCCATATAGTGTTATTTGCTTCCCATTACGTAGTTCCAATTACTCGTTTACGTGTCGATTACGTGTTGTTTGCGTCTCGTCTACGTGTTGTTTACGTGTTGTTTACGTGTTATGCTCTTCATACCATCCAAATTATTCACCCACTTCACTATCATTATATATCTCTGCTTTTGCCACACAATCCGGATAAATACCACTTTCTTTGGACCCAGCTTTGCTAATGACTTGCGCGGGAACACCGGCTATGGTCATATGACTACCAAAAGATTTATTCACGACAGCATTTGCCCCTATAGCAACATCATCACCGATTGTGAGGTTTCCAAATAGTTTCGCACCAGGACCGATATAGACATAATCTCCTAATCTGGGCGCACCGTTATATTCGCCTATTGAAGATGAGGGATGAATGCGACACCATGCACCGACTTTAGCGAACGGGCTGACAACAATTGTCCCATAATGCACAATACACAGTCCAGGTCCGAAGACATTTTTAGGAATAGAAAATCCCAAGCGCGTTGCCAAACGATGATTGATTACCTCCATGCATATTAACCACAATCGGCAGAATGGATTATGCCGCTTCACATTGTAAAGATACTCAATTTTTCTTAGCCGCAGTTGAAAGCGTAAGCAGTCACGCCACCAATAATCGTAGAATGAAACAGCGTCTAATTGATGAGCTTTTAAATCACATTTTACATAATATTTATAATCGGCCTTGGATTGTATCATACATGTACACTTTCATTTAATACTTTATTAGCGACTCCAATTATCGGGTTCGTCTAAATTATTCTTTAGTTCTTGGAGTTTTCATCAAAACCATTTGTTCAGAAAAAACAATAGAAATCAATCAATTGGGGACAATTGTATTTTGCGACTACCAATAATTTTACTCCTCTCTTGTTATTTTGGCGCCGAGAGCGTTGAGGCGGGATTCGATATTCTCGTAGCCACGGTCGATTTGGTCGATGTGGTCAATGCGGCTGGTACCTTCGGCACTCATAGCTGCAATAAGCATAGCTATACCAGCACGAATATCTGGGCTGGTCATGTTGTTATGCTTGAGTTGACGCGTGTGGTCATGCCCCACCACAACCGCTCTATGCGGGTCGCAGAGGATGATTTGCGCGCCCATGTCAATCAGTTTGTCCACAAAGAAGAGACGCGATTCGAACATCTTCTGATGGATAAGCACCGTGCCGCGTGCCTGCGTGGCTACAACCAAAATGACAGACAGCAAGTCCGGCGTGAGACCGGGCCACGGCGCATCTGCGACCGTGAGAATTGAACCATCGAGGAAGGACTCGATCTGATAGTGCGGTTGAGCCGGCACAATGATATCATCGCCGTCCACTTCTATACGGATACCGAGGCGACGGAAAGCATCTGGGATGATACCAAGGTCGCGATAACCGACTTTGCAGATACGCAATTCAGAACCGGTGATAGCAGCCATACCGATGAACGAACCAACCTCAATCATATCGGGCAAGAGTGTGTGTTGGGCTCCGTGCAATTCGCTTACGCCTTCGATAGTAAGGAGATTACTTCCTACTCCGCTGATTTTAGCTCCCATGGCATTGAGCATCTTGCACAACTGCTGCACATACGGCTCGCAAGCGGCGTTATAGATAGTGGTTGTTCCCTCTGCCAATACGGACGCCATAACGATGTTCGCGGTACCGGTGACAGACGCTTCGTCAAGCAGCATGTACGAACCTTTGAGATGCTTGCCGAGAAAACGGTATGCCAGCAGGTCTTTGTCATAGCGGAAAGTCGCGCCGAGATTCACCATGCCCTGGAAATGCGTGTCTAAACGTCGGCGACCTATTTTGTCTCCACCCGGTTTGGCGTACGTCACTTCGCCCAGACGCGCCAAAAGCGGACCGATAAGCATGACGGAACCACGCAGTTTATTGCATTTCTTGAGGAAGTCCGCGCTGCGCAGATAAGCCGTGTCAAGGCTGCGGGCGGTGAAGGCGTACTTGCCTTTCGCCAATTTCTCTACCGTAACGCCCATCGATGCGAGCAGGTCGATGAGATTATTCACATCGAGGATGTTCGGCAGATTGTCTATCACCACCGTCTCTTTTGTCAGCAACACTGCGCAAAGCACCTGCAGCGCTTCGTTTTTCGCACCCTGAGGCGTGATAGAGCCGTGCAGTTTATGTCCTCCTTCTACGATAAAACTTGCCATGTATGATTAAGAATTTAAAATTACAAAT
>ONGK01000051.1 GCA_900317345.1 uncultured Bacteroidales bacterium
CGATACTCCTGCTCCTTATGGATACGCTGACCGCCGGAGGTGATTTCGAGACCACGCATGAGCAAGTCGAAGCTCAGGGTGAGACTCGGGTCCTCGGGGTCGTCCATCGCATAGAAAGCACGGTGCTCAGACGGGAAATGGGTGACGAACACGAAGTCCGAACCGTATTTCTCGAAAGCATATTTGCATATAGCGCGTTCCTCTTCCGGCGCGAGGTCATCTTCTCCGCGGTGGTCTGCTTCACAGAGCTTGTTCTCCCAGAGAATATCGTGTACCTCGGATAGTTTCCAAGCAGGCACCTGTTCCGGCAACACGGGGTTCACGGCATTGAGCAACCGGAGCTCATGCGCGCAATCACGCTCTACGACGGTGATGATATGACGGAGCAGTGCCGCCTCGAGAGTCATGACATCCTCCTGGCCTTTGATGAAGCCCATCTCGACATCGAGGGAGATGTACTCATTGAGGTGGCGGGAGGTAGCATGTTTCTCAGCGCGGTACGCCGGCGCAATCTCGAAGACGCGCTCATAGACGCCTACCCCTATCTGTTTATAGAACTGGGGCGATTGAGCGAGATAGACCTGCTTGCCGAAATAATCCATCTTGAAGACGTTAGCACCGCCTTCTGCACCCTCGGAAACGATTTTCGGGGTGAAGATTTGCGTAAAGCCGTTAGCGCTCAGGAACTCACCGAAAGCGCGAGCGATAGTGCTCTGCACTTTGAGAATAGCCATGTCGCGCGGGTTGCGTAGGGTGACCTGACGATTATCGAACTTATAGCGGAGGAGCGTCTCTTCGTCGCCGAACTTAAGGGCATTCATATCCACCACATCCGTAGTGGTAGGACGTGACAGAACGCGCACTTCGGAAACCGCGATCTCAATCGTGTTATACACCACCGCAGGGTCCTTGATTTTCGCCTCATTGACGACACCGGTAAGCGTGACAGCCATCTCGCGACAGAGGTCATTGAGAGCTACGGCTTCGCCTTGCTCATTGTAGATTTGACATTGGTCATTGCTCACCACCGCCTGGAGCAGGCCGCGAGATTTACGCAAGACGATGAAGCCGCCCCACTTGGTGACGCGGACATTATGAATCATGCCGGAAACGGAAACAGATTCGCCAACCTTAGCGTTGGCGAGATCTGTGACGTTTTGGTTATGGTTTTTGACATCCAAAAACATAACGTTAAATAGTTAAATAGTTAAAATGGTCGCTACGCGACGTTAAACTGTTAACTTACTCAGCTGCTTTCTCTTCAGCAGCGGGAGCCTCTGCAGCAGGAGCCTCAGCGGCAACCTCTTCTACAGCCTCTTTAACGGCTTTTTTGCCGGCACGGCGGGTAGATTTCTTCGCAGCCTTCTTGGTTTCCTTGAGCATGTTCTCGTTGTAGTCAACGAGCTCGATGATACACATCTCAGCAGCATCACCGAGGCGGAAACCTGTGCGGAGGATACGAGTGTAACCACCGGGACGGTTAGCGATTTTCTCGCCTACGTTCTGGAAGAGTTCGGAAACTACCTCTTTCTGCTTGAGCAGAGAGAAAGCCAGACGGCGGTTATTCATGTTATCCTCTTTAGCACGTGTGAGGATCGGCTCTACGTAGATACGCAGTGCTTTCGCCTTAGCGAGGGTCGTGCTGATGCGCTTGTGCATAATCAGCGAGCACGCCATATTGGACAACATCGCAGCGCGATGGTTGGCCTTGCGGCTAAGGTGATTGAATTTCTTATTATGACGCATAATAAATTCTGTTAAGTTGTTAAACTGTTAAATTGTTAAACTGTTAGTCATTCACGTGGTAACGCGAGATGTCCATTCCGAATGCCAGGCCGTTACGCTCGAGCAGCTCATCGAGCTCCGTGAGAGACTTCTTACCGAAGTTACGGAACTTAAGCAGGTCAGCACGATGGTACTTAACGAGTTCACCCAAGGTCTCTACCTCAGCAGCCTTCAGACAGTTCAGAGCACGGACGGAGAGGTCCATATCCTGGAGCTTCTGGTTGAGGAGCTGACGCATACGAAGAATCTCTTCATCGAGTGCGTTGTTGTTCTTCTTGGTCTCCTCTTCGAGTACGATACGCTCGTCAGAGAAGAGCATGAAGTGGTAGATAAGAATCTTAGCGGCTTCGGTGAGCGCCTGTTGGGGCGTGATGGAGCCGTCGGTAGTGATTTCGAGGGTGAGTTTCTCGTAGTCGGTACGTTGCTCAACACGATACTGGTCAACTGAAATCATGACGTTGCGAATCGGCGTGTAGATGGAGTCGATGGCGAGCGTTCCGATAGGATCGTTCTTATGGCGATTCTCATCTCCGGGCACATATCCGCGGCCCTTATTGATTGTAATCTCAATCTCGAAATCAGCGCTCTCGTCGAGTTCTGCGAGTTGCAGTTCAGGGTTGAGCACCTCAAAATTCTGGAGGACAGTGTTGAACTCACCCGCCAGGAAAGCTTTCTGCTTATGCACGTGGAACTTAACCGTTTCGGTCTGTTCTTCGATACCCTCCTTATGGAGGAAGCGAACCTGCTTGAGATTGAGGATAAGGTTAGTAACGTCAGTGATGACACCGGGGATCGTAGCAAATTCATGATCAATACCGCTGATCTTGACAGAGCAGATAGCATATCCCTCGAGGCTGCCGAGCAGCACACGACGGATGGCATTGCCTATCGTAATTCCGTACCCCGGCTCGAGCGGACGAAACTCAAAGATACCTTTGTTCGTGCTCGAATCCAACATTATAACCTTGTCAGGTTTGATGAAATTTAATATTGCCATGAATTTAATTATTATTTAGAGTACAACTCAACGATCAATTGCTCCTTAATGTTCTCCGGAATCTCAGCGCGAGCCGGTACATTGAGCAATTTGCCGGCCTTCTCGCCCTCGTTCCACTCGAGCCAACCATACTTAGCGTGGTTGAAGCCCTGGAGGGAGTCAGCGATAACTTCCAGCGATTTGGATTTCTCGCGCACAGCGACCACCTGACCGGGTTTAACGGAATAGGAAGGGATATTCACAACCTTTCCGTCCACGGTGATGTGGCGGTGGCTAACCAACTGACGTGCAGCGGCGCGCGTAGGTGCGATACCAAGACGATAAACGATGTTATCGAGGCGGCACTCGAGCAGTTGGATGAGGATTTCACCGGTAATACCTTTGGTACGTGCAGCCTTAGCGAAGAGGAGGCGGAACTGTTTCTCCAGAACACCATAGGTGTATTTAGCCTTCTGCTTCTCAGCCAACTGAGTACCATACTCAGAGTTTTTCTTACGACGGTTCACACCGTGTTGTCCGGGTGCATACGGACGTTTTGCAAGCACCTTATCCTCGCCGAAGATAGCCTCGCCGAAACGGCGTGCGATGCGAGATTTTGGTCCAATATATCTTGCCATAATTGTTTTACGTTAAAGGGTTAATGAAAAAATTATACACGACGACGTTTGGGAGGACGGCAACCGTTATGCGGCATCGGGGTAACATCAACGATTTCGGTTACATCGATACCAGCGGCCACGCAAGCGCGAATAGCCGACTCACGTCCTTGTCCGGGACCCTTAACGTATGCTTTAACTTTACGCAGGCCGAGATCGAATGCGACCTTGCAGCAATCAGCTGCTGCCATTTGTGCTGCGTACGGAGTATTCTTTTTGCTGCCACGGAAACCTTGCTTACCAGCAGAAGACCAGCTGATAACCTGGCCGTCACCGTTAGCAACAGTAACGATAACATTATTGAAAGAAGACATTACGTGAAGCTGGCCAACGCCCTCAATCTTCACAACACGCTTCTTAGCTGCAATAGCTTTCTTTGCCATAATACTTGATGAATATATTTAGTCGAAAGTCGAAGGACAATAGTCGAAGGACTAAACGCCACAGACTTCTGACTTGGTTTAACATTATTACTTTGTTGCCTTCTTTTTGTTTGCAACCGTTTTCTTACGTCCCTTGCGCGTGCGGGCGTTGTTCTTGGTGCTCTGTCCACGAACGGGAAGACCGATACGATGGCGCACTCCACGGTAACAACCGATATCCATCAAGCGTTTGATGTTCAATTGTGTTTCCGAACGAAGATCACCTTCCACTTTGAATTTAGCACCGATGATCTCACGGACTTTAGCTGCTTGGTCATCCGTCCAATTCTCCACCTTGATGCTTGGGTCAATGCCTGCCTCTGCGAGAATTTTCTTTGCGCTTGAACGACCTATTCCGTAGATATAAGTCAAACTGACTTCGCCACATTTGTTTTGCGGTATATCTACACCGACAATTCTTATAGCCATAATTTAATACTAAGGATAATTTTGTTAAAAAATAATTGATTTAAAGAAGTGGTTGATTCTAATTAAAGATTACGCTTATCCTTGACGCATCTTCATTTTAGGATCCTTCTTGTTGATAACATACAAGTGCCCTTTGCGACGTACGATTTTGCAATCGGCATTGCGTTTTTTGATTGATGCTCTTACTTTCATAAAATTTTCGCAATTTTATGGAGTCTTGGCTGCGTCGAGCTGCGTAAGCGAGCTTTCACTCGACTTGCTCAAGGCTTCATAGTACTTGTTTTAATTTTTGTTTGTTGTTTACTTGTAGCGGAACGAGATTCGACCTTTGGTCAAGTCGTACGGGCTCATCTCTACTTTGACACGGTCGCCGGCGAGAATCTTGATGTAGTGCATACGCATCTTACCGGAGATGTGGGCGATGATGAGGGGTCCGTTCTCGAGTTGGACGCGGAACATTGCATTGGACAATGCCTCAACAACCGTTCCGTCCACTTCAATGCTGTCTTGTTTTGCCATACTGTGTTTATTTAGATGATTGGATTAAATAAATCTGTCTCCCAAAACCTGTTGGATATAGTCAAAGGTGGATAAGATATCCGCTTTTCCATTGCGCACACAAACGGACAGTTCGTAATGCGCTGCGGGTTTGCGGTCGATGGTACGTGCCGTCCATCCGTCATCCTCGATGAGCACGTTTCTCCGTCCCAGGGTAATCATCGGCTCGATGGCGAGCGTCATGCCCGACTTGAGAACGATGCCATTTCCCCGGCGTCCGTAGTTGCACACCTCCGGTTCCTCGTGCATCTCGCGACCGATACCATGCCCCACGAACTCGCGCACTACGCCGTAGCCCGCTTTCTCGCAGTGGTTCTGGATGGCGAACGAGATATCACCAAGGCGGTGACCCGTAACGGCCTGCTCGATTCCCAGAAACAGCGCTTGCTTGGTAGTGCGAAGCAGTTTCATCACATCCTCGCTCACCTCCCCCACCGGGAAGGTATATGCGCTGTCAGAATGCCAGCCGTTGAGATTGATGGACGAGTCGATGGAGATGACATCTCCGTCCTTGAGCACGACTTTGTCAGACGGTATGCCGTGTACCACCACTTCGTTGACCGAAGTGCAGAGGGTAGCGGGATAGTCTTCGTAGCCGAGACAGGCGGGTTTGCCGCCATTATCCATGATGAACTCGTACGCAATCTTATCCAGTTGGGCGGTAGTAACACCCGGCTTGATAGCCTTCGCCACTTCGGCGTAGGTCTTACCAAGCAGGATGTTGCTTGCCCGCATGAGCTCTACCTCTTCGTCAGTTTTGAGAAAAATCATCTAACGTAACGAATTAGTAGGCCATAGCACCTGAGCGGCCCTTGATACGCATGCCGGACTCGAAGAATCCGTCATAGTGGCGCATCAACAGGTGACTCTCAATCTGCTGCAAAGTATCCAATATTACACCCACCATAATGAGCAATGACGTACCGCCGAAGAACTGCGCGAAGCCCATCGTGACGCCAAACAAGCGAGCGAAAGCAGGCAGGATGGCGATGATAGCCAGCAGGATAGAACCCGGCAGGGTGATGCGGCTCATGATAGTGTCGATATACTCAGCCGTCTTCTTACCCGGTTTCACACCCGGAATAAATCCGTTGTTCAACTTCAGATTCTCTGCCATCTGGACAGGATTGATGATGATAGCGGTGTAGAAATAGGTGAAGGCGATGATGAACAATGCAAATACAAAGTTGTACCAGAAGCCGTTGTTATCCATGAACGCCTGCGCAACAGGTCCCACCTCCGAAGCACGGAAGCCGACGATTGCGATAGGGATGAACATGATAGCCTGGGCGAAGATAATAGGCATTACGTTAGCCGCATTGACCTTCAGCGGTATATACTGGCGAACGCCACCATACTGCTTATTACCCTGGATACGCTTTGCATACTGCACCGGAATACGGCGTGTGCCCTGCACCAGCATGATTGCGAAAGCAAACACAAGGAGGAGCACAACTATCTCAAAGATGAACACCATCAGTCCGCCACCGCCGTTCTCATTGAGACGGCTGGAGAACTCCTGAATGAAAGCCCCCGGGAGACGCGCGATAATACCGATAAGAATGATGAAGGAAATACCGTTTCCAACACCACGGTCGGTAATACGCTCACCCAGCCACATTACAAACATGGAGCCTGCGCAGAGCAGGATGGTTGATGAGATAGTGAACCAGTTGAACCCGACAGCAAGAGGCTGGCCCGCCTGCGCCATCTGCACAGAGAGGTTGACGAGATAACTCGGTCCCTGGAAGAGCAGGATGGCTACAGTAAGATAGCGTGTGATCTGGTTCATCTTCTGACGTCCGGATTCGCCTTCCTTCTGCATCTTCTGGAAATACGGCACTGCAATAGAAAGCAGCTGTATCACGATGGATGCGGAGATATACGGCATGATACCCAGAGCGAAGATAGAAGCGTTGGAGAAGGCTCCACCGGAGAACATATCCAACAACGCCATCAGACCACCGGCCGTCTGGCTATGGAGCGCAGACAAAGCTGTAGGGTCAATACCCGGCAGAACGACGAACGAACCGAAACGATAGATGAGCACGAACAGAGCCGTGGTCAAGAGACGTGCGCGGAGGTCCTCGATCTTCCAGATATTTTTACAGATTTCTATAAAACGCATAATTTTTATAATTATCGTTTGTTAAACTTAAAGTTTTACGATAGTGCCACCTGCTGCGGTGATGGCAGCCTCAGCGGATTTGCTGAATGCATGCGCTTCCACCGTGATTTTAGCGGTCAGCGTGCCGTTGCCCAGAATCTTAACGAGTTGGGTTTTAGCTACGAAACCAGCCTCATGAAGCTCAGCCACACCAATCTTCTCCAGTTTCTTCGCCTCAGCGAGAGCCTGGAGTGTAGAAAGGTTGATAGCTTTGTACTCCACACGGTTGATATTCTTGAAACCGAACTTAGGCAGACGACGCTGCATAGGCATCTGACCACCCTCGAAACCGATTTTCTTGCTGTAACCGGAGCGCGACTTAGCACCCTTGTGACCACGGCAGCAGCAGGGGTTAAATTATTCAATTCCATGATGATAATACGTTTTTAGGATTAGTCAATAACTTTAACAAGGTGCTTAACCTTCTCTACCATACCCAGGATAGCCGGGGTAGCCTCATGCTCAACGACTGCGTTCATCTTGCGCAGGCCCAGAGCACACATGGTCTCCTTCTGCACCTTCGGACATTTAATAGTACTGCGTACTTGTTGAATTTTAATCTTTGCCATAGTTGTAGAAGAATTTATTAACCATTAAACACTGTAGAGAGGCTTACGCCACGGTTAGCGG
>ONGK01000049.1 GCA_900317345.1 uncultured Bacteroidales bacterium
TATACGCAAGTTTTTGAGCCTGTTTTTTTGACTTTGCGTAAAAAAATGACCTTTTTTCTTGACTCTGCGTCAAAAAATGCTTTTTTTATTGCGTATCTCCCCAAAAAGTTGTACCTTTGCAGCGCAAAGGGCAACCGAAAGCAAAAAATTAATTTAACATATATACAAATGAGAAAAATCTTATTATTTACAGTAACGCTGCTATGCGCAGCGAGTATGTGGGCGGCCGACCCGCAGATGGAAGGTCCGTGGACCATGCTAAACATGAAGAGCGGCACCTGTGACCGAGATATCAATCCCCACATTTCATTCAACGGTTTGAACAACAGCCACTGGGGTACGCTGGAGTTCTGGAATGACGGTGACGGAATGGGATATAATGTTCTCGGTAGCAGTTCTAAAAACTCCAAGAATGCGGTGTTCTTCATTGCTTGTAGGGAAGAGCCTGTGCCCGCCTATACGCGCAAAAGTTTGACATGGACGTATAAAATGAAAAGTCGTACCGAAAAGCACTATTCTACCACAACCTTGTATGTGCGAAACAACGTAAATGACCTGATGGCTATGGAGGTGGATTTCACGCAGGATTATACCGATGAGTCAGGACTGGCATATAGGATGGCTCAGCTTAAAAACCATGAGCATGAAAATTGGAAAACAAGTGATCCTTACACCACGACCCTTGAATTTGACAACCGCAACGGCAGCGACGTATCTGTCAAATCATGGTATTTGCTGCTGGCGCATGTCGTTCGTTCTGGAGATGCCAAATCCGGACTTCATGAGTGGGGAACTTTCTTACATGTAAGTGAATCGTGGACAACTTGGTATTACAAGTATATCACCTACGATGCCAATGGCGGTACGGGCTCGATGGCGAACCAAACGATTGAGAACAGCGGTACCCTGACGGCGAATAGTTTTACCCGCACGGGATATACCTTTGCCGGCTGGTCTACGTCTCCCACAGGTGCAGTGGCTTATGCTAACGGAGCGGCGATAAGTGCAGATGCAGACAACAAAGGCCCCGTCACGCTCTATGCCCACTGGGTGCTGCCGGTGTCCGACGTGATATCTCTCATCAATGCTATCGGCACGGTAACCTACACCCCGGAGAGCAAAGCGCGCATTGATGCCGCACGGACGGAGTACAACGCGCTGAGTGCCGGAGACAAGGCATCCGTGTCTAACTATGGCACGTTGACTAATGCGGAGGCGGTGTATAATACTATCGCCAAGATTGACGCTATCGGCACGGTAACATACACTGCTGATAGCCGAGAGAAGATTGAGAGAGCCCGTGAGGCATATGATGCGCTCGCCGAGCACCAAGAGTGGGTGACCAACTACAGCACCCTGACCGAAGCGGAGAGCACCTATGCGTCCCTGCAGGCAGTGGCGGAGGTGAGGGCCAAGATAGTCGCTATCGGCGAAGTAACCGCTGAAAGCGGCGATAAGATTGCCGAAGCCCTTACCGCGTACATGGCGCTGAGTGCAGAGCAGAAAGCCCAACTCCCGGTAGTTTACCTCGAGGCATTGCTGAACGCAGAAGATACATACGGCGCATTAACGGGCAAAAGCATCGTGCAATTCAAAGATAATAACGATGCTCTGATTCGCAGTCAAGTGATAGCGCTGGATTATCCCGAAGCACCGAAGATTACCGGCTATACCTTCCAATACTGGAAGATTGCGGAGAAAGACCTGACCGACGGCATCATCCGTCTCCAAGCCTTTTATACATCCACTCCGACGGACCTTGAGGATGTCAACGCCAAAGCCAATGCCTCTAAGTTCATTCGCAACGGCAATCTCTACATCCTCAAGGATGAGTTTATCTATACTATTAACGGACAAAAAGTGAAGTAAATATGAGAAAATCGATTATATTTGCCTTGATGCTGACGATAGCAGCACAAGGAGCATGGGCAGAAATGATATATTATAATCCAACAAGGTTGGGCGATGGTAAATGCCAGTTCCAAGGACCATGGGTTTTTGAAGATGTGGGAAATGCTATGGAAGAGAAAGAAACAAAGGAACGAAGTTTCAATCAATTAGACCGCTCTTCACCCAGCGCCGTTTGTAGTGGTACCGGTTGTGATGAAAAAATCACTTACCAAGTGAATGATAATAACGGTATCGGTTTTACAATGAATTGCAAAAGTTCTTGGTGGACTCGCCGTTATGTTGTGTATTCTCTCTATTCGCATAGCGAGAGTGTCCCTGCCTACACCCGCAAACGCCTGACATGGAACTTTATATTAAAGGGATATACCGACAACGGCAGCCATGACCAGACCGTCGCTTTGTATGCACGTCCTACCTTTGATGATATGAAGAATTTGGCAGTGGATTGTACGGGTGAATATAGCAAAGGGGCCGGCAGTCAATACCTACTTGCGCGTACCACAAAACTGGCAGGTGAAGCAGGAAACCATGAATCTGCCATAACGACGAAAACCTTTGACTTCGACAACCGCGACGGTGCCACCACGCAAACAAAAATGTGGGTGCTTATGTTGACCCACTGCATTAAAAACACTATTGACTATTATGTAGATGTCTTCCAGTGGGGAAACTTTAAAGATGAAGGGTTCTCATGGCAGACCTTCTATTACAAGCATATCTTCTTTAATGCCAACGGCGGTAAGGGCACGATGGAAGAGCAAGAGATTGAGAACAGCGGCACCCTGACCGCGAATGCCTTCACCCGCGAGCATTACACTTTTGCAGGATGGTCAACCGTTCAGAATGGCCCGATAGTGTATGCCGACGGAGCAACCATCACGGCCTCTGAGTTCGATAAAGGTCAGAGAACGCTCCATGCCGTATGGAACCGTGTAGATTACGGCATTACCTATGATTTGGACGGAGGAACGGCAACCAACCCGACCGCTTACATCGAGGCAACCGAGACCTTCACGCTCAATAACCCGACGCGTGAGAATTGTACCTTCCTCGGATGGACCGGCTCGAACGGTGAAACGCCGGAGTTAGAAGTCACGATTCCGCAAGGCTCGGAAGGCGACAAGACCTTCGTTGCCCATTGGATCTATACAGCCGCTGCAAGCGCCGTGAGCTTGATTGACGCTATCGGCACGGTGGAGCACACCGCAGCGAGCAAAGCGAAGATAGATGCCGCCCGTGCGGCGTACGATGCGCTGAGTGCTGAAGCGAAAACCGATGTGCCGGCTTCGAAACTTGAGACGCTGAGGATAGCCGAAGCTACCTTCGCAGCAGCAGAACCGAGCACCATCCGATTTATGGGGCAGGACGGACAGACGCAGGTTGGACAAGACCAGCAGAGAGCCATCTATTATCCTACTGCTACCGGATGGCAGACCGTGGAGAAATCCGCGTCCGACAAGACCATCGTTATCAAGGCGGTGCAATAAGACCGCCTGCGGCATCAAAGCCAGTAGCCAAAACCAACGCAGTCCTTCGGGGCTGCGTTTTTTTATGCCCTTTTGCCAACCTAAACTTTAGCAGTACCTTTGTGGGAAAAATTAATCTCACATGGGTATGATTACAAAATTTTATTCCAAAAAGCAACTGTCTGTTGCTGCCGGTGTTTCACGAATGACACTCTATCGCTGGATGCTTGAAGACCAGCAAGAATTATCACAAATGGGAGTCCGTTTAAGTCAACGGATCCTTCCTCCGGATGCAGTTGAATATGTATGCAAAAAACACCGAATAGACATGACACGACTGCCATAAGGTAACATCTGTCTGCCATAAGGTAACATTATTTGCAGGTATAAATCAGATGTATTACCTTTGCAGCGAAATTTCTTAACCCCGCGAGGGGGGATACGATTATTACACAGCTAACGGCTGGCGCCAGCCATAATTTTTAACATTCAAAACAACAAAATTATGGCAAAGAAAACGAAAAACATCACCTTGGCAAACGCGGCAGAGGAGAAACATCTTCAACCCTATTGCGCACAGGCAGCTATCGCCGCAGTCGAAAAACAAAAAGCAGACGAACTGCGTGAACAGGCGTCGAGGGAACTGCAAACCAAGTTGGACAGCGACCCGGAAACGAAAGACTTCACCGGCACCGTGGTCTATCTCTGCGAGGGCGAGATGTATAAGATTCGCGTGCAACGGCCGGACAAGACTGACTGGCTGAGCAAGCGACTGAACGATCCGCAACTCAAAGAGTATAAGGCACTTAGGCATGAGTTGGATAAGAAAGAGCTGCGCCGGAAGGAGCTGGAGACAGACCTTGCTGCCGCCCATCCCAAGTGCGTAGAAAAAGGGTTCGTCATCGGTTTGCTCAGTAAGCGATGAGCCGGTATCTCTCACACGATGAGTTCCGTCAGCGGTTTGAGGTTGTCCCCCCGGACAGCCTCTCCGCCCACGAACCCACGAAGTATTATGACCCTTTCGTCGAACGCGAGGAGGTATAGCTTGTTCCTTTTCGTGCATAAAAAGGAACAAGTCACCCAGTTTTAGCTTGTATCTTTTTTACGCAAAATCCAAGCAAAATAAATACAAGCTGCACAGGTATAGCATGTACCAAAAATACTTGTTTTTACGCAAAATTGGTACATGGTACCTACACACCGCATGGCTATCTGGGAGCCGAGCCACTCGGCAAAAGAAAGGTAATAAAAGAAAGTAACCAAAGAAAATTATTAAAGAAAAGTTCCTCCTCCTTTACACGAGGAAGAGGAAGAAGAGGAGGAAGACCTTTTTATGGAGTTTATTGAATTTTGGCAAATAGTGGAAAATCACGGTCGTGTAGCAGCGTACTACAAAGCTGAGTGTGAACATCTATGGTCGACGTATACGCCTGACCAGCAAAAAGCGATTTGCGAGTCCATCACCCATAAGCTGCGTACAGGACGCTTTGTGCACTACAACCCTGTGAACGCCATGCGCGATAATGCTCCGCAAACACCCCGTTCGATAACCCTTTCGTATGCTGAGTATTACAAGGCTTTCGGCACAACGGAAGAAGTAAGCGGATGGAAAAAGGTCTTTCTCCCCGACCAACAAAAAACAATTTACATTAAAAATTAAAAGCATTATGGCAAAAGTAGAATTGATGCCGGGGATAAAGAGTATTTCCGGGCGAGTAGGAGATTTGGTGTTCCGCACCAACAAGAAGACCGGCAAAGTGTATGTCCATATGGCACCGAAAAAGCCGAAAAATTAAACATTATTGTATAGGTATCGGGTACGGGTTGAGTACGAGATGAGTACGAGACGCATACGAGAGGATACCTATGGTAAAATTGAACATTTATGGAAAAGATTTTGAAAACCCGGTTAGCCTGCAACCTCGAGCGGTCCATCCACTGCGACGTAGGGATGAGAGGTCTGCAAATCCTCATTCACGGCTGGCTCCATCATCGCAAATACAGCCGCAAATACTGCGAAGCCGTTTGGCACCGCGACTGGCTGTATTGGTGCGAAGTGATTGAACTGAGCGAGTATGCCGGCTATGATTTAACAAAAAACGAAGCGTAATTCGTGTGACGAGGCTGCAAATTTTGCGGTCTCGTTTTTTTTGTCTAATTTTGCACTCGAATTCAAAACCACCACAACTATGAACAAAATTCAAGTCCTCAAAATCATCATTTCCGTGCTGATAGCGGCACTGACGGCACTGGGAGCTGCCATTGGCCTGAACTCCTGTAACGTGGTACGCACCATCACGAACAAATCGGAATTTTACCAACGGGGCGACACCAGCGTTATGATTCAGACGAAGACTACTGAGAGTTATGACGCGACAAAAAAACTTTATTAACCTTAACAAAATTTTTTAGAATTATGGCAAAAGCAAAAGTAGGCGCGGCGGGTATAGAGTATATCCAAGGCGCATTGAAACGACCGAAGAAACAAGACGGTCACAATCACGGTAACTACCTCGTGGCGACCCACCGAACCGCGGCGACGACCAGCAAGGACTGCCAACGTCTGTACACGTTTGACGCCGACCGGTATGTACGCACCTCGCCGCTGAGCACCAAGGAGCTCCAGGCACGCAACCGCTTCCGCGCAGTAGCTGCGTTGGTGAAAGCGCGTAAGGAGGACCTCATGGCCATCACTCAGGACCAAATTGACTTCCTCGCACAGAGGGACGCCGCCAATGGCAAAAAGACCATGAAGGCGTACCTGTGGAAAGTCTGCGGTCAGGAGTACGACCAGCAAGGTTAATGTGCCAACGGCCGGAAGAAGGGAGCATCCAAATATGGGTGCTCTTTTTCGTCACTATTTTGGCGTATTTCGTCACAAGACTTGACTTTGCGTCAAAAAATGGTCTTTTTTCTTGACTTTGCGTCAAAAAATGCGTGCGCGTGTTGCGTATGTCAATTATTATTTGTATCTTTGTCGCCTGAATTACAAGATGGCGCGCGCATGACGCGAAGAAGGAATGATGAAAATTAAACAAAGATAAAACAAATGAAAAAGACATTATTATTGTTAGTGGTGATGCTGAACGTAGGGTTCGCATCAAAGATGTACGCCGTGGATGGAGATCAGAGTCACTTCGGCGATTGGTATTATATCGTGGAAGGGTTTTCGTGGGTACGAGTTACAGACTGTGACCCGATTGTAAATGCCAATATTCCGGAGGAGCTTGAAGGATATCCCGTCCAACAAATTACAGGATATTATCCTCTTTTACAGAGTGCAGTCAAGCCTTTCCAAAACCGCACGACGTTGGTCACCTGTACGATTCCTAAAACCGTCACCCTTATTGAAGACGAAGTGTTCTTTGGCTGTACTTCGTTGCGGGCAATTATGGTGGATGAAGCGAATCCCAATTACTGCTCCGTCGATAGCGTGCTGTACACCAAGAACTTGACCAAAATCCTGCGAATACCGTATGCCAAGGCGGACGACTACACCCTTCCTAATACGATTACTGAGATAACCTCGTCTCTGTTCAAAGGCTGCACGGCATTGCCAGAGATAAACATTCCGGCTTCCGTGGAAACCATTGATATTATGGCATTCGCGGATTGCGCCGCTCTGACAGCCATCAACGTAGATGCCAATAACCCCAATTATTGCTCCATAGACGGTGTGTTATACAACAAAGACGTCACCGAACTCATTATTTGCCCTCGCGGCAAGGTGGGCACCTGCAAGGTTCCGCACACCGTTACCAAAATAGGCATGTATGCCTTTGCTAATTGCAGCCTTCTGACATCGGTGGAGATGATCGGCTCGGTTGAGGAAATCGGTGGTCTCGCCTTCGGCGGCTGTACGAGCCTGCAGACTATGACCTGCAATGCCGTCACGCCGCCTACCCAGTCGTGGTTTATGCCTACGTTTGGATTAGGAGATACGTATCCCAAGGTGGATACCGCTCATTGCACCCTCTGTGTGCCGAGCGCGGCGATAAGCGCCTACCAAGCTGACCCCAATTGGGCCGGTTTCGGACAGATAGAGGCCATCACCAAGACCTCGGATTTCTTGGGAGACGGCACCGCCATATTCCCTTACCAGATTTACACGGAGGAAGAATGGAATACGCTTGCTGCACGCGTGGCGGAAGGCAACCGGTATGAGAATGTCTATTTCGACCAACTGTTTGATATCTCCGTCTCTGCGATGGTAGGCGACGAAACGCATCCGTTCTGCGGTCATTACAACGGCAACGAACATACACTGACCTTCAATGCCAATGTATCTGAGAACTACGCGGCGCCGTTCCGTCATGTGAAAGGCGCTACTATTCATTCGCTCGTGGTGGACGGCTCTATCGCCACTTCGGCGGCGTATGCCGGCGGATTGGTCAGCATGGCGGATAGCGCTCTCACAGTAACGGACTGCCGCGTAAGCACGGCTCTCAGTTTCAGCGGCACGGACGTGAAGAGCGGCGGTATCATCG
>ONGK01000048.1 GCA_900317345.1 uncultured Bacteroidales bacterium
GCGCGGCACACCGACGATTTGCAGCACAAGCGTGATAACCAGGCCAATGAGCGAGAAATAGGCGCCCCATTTGGTCTCGTCCGTCAGTTTGTACCAGAAACTGAGGTTGAAATAGATACCTTGGAAGACATACGTCCACAGCACTACCGGCACGATTTTCAGTCCATCCCAATAAGCGCTGGAAACGATGTAGCGGAAGATATCGAGATAGAAGATGACGCCTAATAAAATCAGATACGAGAAGATGATATAGTACTTCATCGCATCGGCGTACGCTTCCACGGACTGACGGTCTTTGTGCTTGGCGAAGACGAAAGGCTCGTAAGCATAGCGGAACGCCTGCGTGAACATCATCATCACCATCGCCACCTTGAAGCACGCTCCGTAGATACCGAGTTGCGCTTGCGCGTCCGCGCCGGTATAGAGATATGGGAAGAGGATGCGGTCCAGCGTCTGGTTCATGATACCTGCAACACCCAGTACCAACAGCGGCAGCGAATATTTCAGCATCTCTCCCAGTACGTGCACGTCAAACCGCCCGCCTTTCGGCATCGTGAACGGCAACAGACAGAGCGTCTGGATGCAGGTGGCTAAGATATTGCTCAGGAAGACGTAGAACACGTCGTTCTTGCCGAGAATAACCAAAAACAGCAGGTTAAACGCGATATTGAGCACCACAAACAGCAGTTTGAGGGACGCAAAGACAATCGGTTTCTTCTTGTATCGCAGGTACGCAAACGGGATGCAGGCAAAGGCATCAATCGCTACCGTGGCGAACATCATCTCCACAAACTCCGCATGGTCGGGATAACCCAGCACATTTGCGATGGGCTGATGGAAGATGAAGACCAGCATCGTGAAGAGCGCACTGGTGATAAGCAGCGTGCAGAAGGACGTCTTATATACGGTCGGCGCATCGTAGTCCTCGCGGTTGGCGAAGCGGAAGAAACCCGTCTCCATGCCGTACGTAAGAATCACGAGCAGCAATGCCGTCCACGCGTATATATTCGTGACGATACCGTAGTCGGCGGTTCGCGCCAGCGCGTAGGTATAGAGCGGTACTAACAGGTAGTTCAGGAACTTACCTATTATGCTGCTCAAACCATAGATGGCGGTGTCCTTCGCCAAGGATTTCATCTCACTCATTGCCTGCGACACAAATTACTATCTCGCCTTTCGGCGGCGTTTGTTGAAAATGGTTTCTCAGTTCCGCGAGTGTCCCGCGAACCGTTTCTTCGTGCACCTTGCTTATCTCGCGCGTCACGCTGGCTTTGCGTTCCTCGCCGCAAACTGCAGCCAACTGCTCCAGCGTCTTTACAAGCCGGAAAGGCGACTCATAGACGATGAAGGTCTGGTCCAGTTGCGCCAAGTACTGCAGACGCGTCTGACGGCCTTTCTTCTGCGGCAGGAAGCCTTCGAAATAGAAATGGTTGTTCGGCAGACCGCTATCCACCAGCGCCGGCACAAAAGCCGTTGCACCGGGTAGACATTGTATCTCAATATCTGCTTCCGCTGCGGCTCTGACGAGGAAGAACCCGGGATCGCTGATAGCCGGAGTGCCTGCATCGCTTATCAAGGCGATGTTCGCACCTGCTTTCAACCGCTCCACGATGTCCGCGCTCGTTTCATGCTCGTTGAACTTATGATGGCTCTTGAGCGGCGTGTGGATGTCAAAATGCTGCAGTAACACGCCGCTCGTGCGGGTGTCTTCAGCAAGAATCAAATCCACGGACTTCAGCGTCTCTATCGCGCGGAATGTCATGTCCTGCAAGTTGCCTACCGGTGTCGGAACGATATACAGCATTTATCCAAAGCGTCTGTGAAGTGTTACGAGGAACTGCTGGTAGGTGTTGCTCTCTGTATCCCAATGGAAATGCGTGGAGATATATGCTACAGCTTCGTCGAACGAATGCAGCGCATTGAGTTCCGTCAATGTACGTTGCATCAGTTCCGCGTTCTGGCCGAAGAGCTCACGCTGATAGAGGAAACGGTCGCCCAGCGAGATAGCCTGACGGATGTCATCCACCGCCTTGCCGTAGATAGCCGCTTTGTGGTCAACAACCTCTTCTATTATCGGCTTCTCCGGAATCTCTGGCTTTTCTTCGATAACCGGTTCTTCCGGTTTCTCCGGTTCCACAATCGGCGCGGCTGCAACAACCGGCTTCTCAACAACCACTTCTTTGATTACTTCTACCGGCTTCTCAACGATTTTCTCTACCACTTTCTCCACCACTTGCGGTTCGGGCAGAGGAATGCTTTTCAGTTCTTCGAGTTCTGCCTCCAGTGCATCTATCTGCGCCTCTTGTTCAGCCAGACGCTCTTCCGCTGCGTCCAGACGAGCTTCCAAACTCTCAAAATATTTAATTAGTTCTTCCATACCATTATTTTGTTGCGTCTTCCAGCTTACCCATCATCGAGAACATGAAGATGGCGGCAATCAGACAAACGCCGATGAATACACTCCATACTAGCCACAGCGGCAGGCTGCCCCAAAGGAAACCGCCTACAGAAACGAGGAAGTTACCAAGCGCTGTAGCTACAAACCAGCCGCCCATCATCATTCCTTTGTATTGCGGAGGTGCCACTTTGCTGACGAACGAGATACCCATCGGACTGAGCAGCAACTCGCCGAACGTAAGAATCAGATATGTGCCGATGAGCACATTAGCGTTCACCATCATCGGGCTTTCGCCTGCTGCCAGCGCTGCTTCTTGTGCATCGGGGTTGAGCAGACCGATGGAGCAAACAGCCATTACGGCATATGCCGCTGCGGCTACCAGCATACCGTACGCAATCTTACGCGGAGCACTCGGCTCTTTGCCTTTGCTGGCGAGAGCACCGAAGATAGCCATGCTTACCGGCGTCAATGCCACTACATAGAAGGGGTTGAACTGCTGGAAGATAGGAGCGGAGATACCCAACTCAGCAGGATGGTTCAGATATTGGTACGCCAGCAAACCCAGCACCACAACACCGATGCCGCCCCAGATGGTTTTCATCTTACGTGTGCCATCGCCGAAGATGCCGAACAAGGCATATACCAGAATTGCCACCAGCACCAGATTCCATATGTCAAACGCCATGGTCTGAACTCCCGTCACAACCGGGTTCACAAATTTGTCTGCGAAATAGGTAAGCGTCAGACCGTTCTGGTGGAATGCCATCCAGAAGAACAGCACCACGGCAAACACGAGGCACAGCGCCACAATACGTTTCTTCGTCTGCTCCGGCGAGAGTGTCTCCACTTTCTGGCCGCTCGCTGCAGCTTGCTTGGCGGTGTGCTCCACATGCTTGAACCACGGGCGGCAAGCATAATAGATAGCGATACTCAGTATCAGCGATGCGCACGCCACGGCGAAGGCAAAGTGATAACTGTCATTCACGCTCACGCCCAGAGATGTCTGTGCCCATGCCATGATTTTCACAGCTGCCGTCGGAGCGAACATGGCTCCGATATTAATCGCCATGTAGAACAGCGAGAAGGCGGCGTCACGGCGCTCAGCGTACTGCGGGTCGTCGTACAGATTACCCACCATCACTTGCAGGTTGCCTTTGAACAGACCCGTACCGAAACTAATCAGCACCAGCGCGGCAATCATAGCTGTCATCGCCACGGCTGTACTGCCGGATTCGATACCGCCCATCGGCACAGCCAGCAGCACGTAGCCGAGGAACATGATAATAATACCGATGGTCACGCACTTGCCGTAACCGATTTTATCGGCGATGATACCGCCTATGAGCGGCAGAAAATACACGAACGCAAGGAACGTGGAGTAAATAGCACCTGCGGCACCAGCCGACAATCCGAAATTAGCGCGCAGGAATAGCGCAAACACGGCTAACATCGTGTAGTAGCCGAAACGCTCGCCTGTGTTGGCCAGCGCCAACGCGAACAATCCTTTTGGTTGATTTTTAAACATAAACTATAATTTTAAAATTTTCAATTCTCAACTCTCAATTACCTCCGTCCATCCGTGCTTGTCTTCCGCCCGTCCGAACTGAATATCTCTCAGCGCGTGGTACAGGTCCGTCAGCACCGGTCCGGGTTCTGCGCCAAAGCGGTACACTTTGTTCCGTTCGGGGTCCAGCACTTGGTCTATCGGCGAAATGACACAGGCTGTTCCGCACGCTGCGGCTTCGCTCATCTGAGCCAACTCCTCAAGCCGTATATGCCGACGCGTCAC
The DNA here is from genome assembly GCA_900317345.1 of uncultured Bacteroidales bacterium. Classification (GTDB taxonomy): domain Bacteria; phylum Bacteroidota; class Bacteroidia; order Bacteroidales; family Paludibacteraceae; genus Colicola. The sequence goes on from ONGK01000048.1 coordinate 4,188, forward strand.
TTTCATTCCTTTCTCCCGCGCCAGCGTCATCAGGCTGTCATTCGTGATACTCGGCAATATAGCGCTACTCCTCGGCGTCAGGTATTCATACCCTCCTGCAACACGCCGGATGCCGATGAAATTCGCTGCCGAGCACTCGTCAATATACCGGTGGTACTTGGAGTCCAAGAACAAACAGTCGTACCCTTGCGCATGTGCCGCTTCCGTCGCGCGGAACGAAGAAGCATAGTTACCGCCCACTTTGAATGTACCTGTTCCGTACGGAGCCGCTCTGTCCACATGCCGGTTCACGATAAAAGACGTGCAGTGGAACTTACCCGGATAGTACGGCCCGATCGGCGAAGGGATGACGATGAACTCGAAGTCACGTCCCGGTCCTACCCCCAGACGGGGCGTCGTACCAATCAGTAATGGCCGGAAATAGAGCGTTGCACCTGTTCCGTAAGGTGGTACAAAATCCATATTCTTCTCCAACGCCAAACGGATAGCCTTGCCGAACAACTGTTCCGGCACAGGCGCCATGTACAAGCCTTCAGCACTACGTGCCATTCGTTTCGCATTCTCGCGCCAGCGGAAGATACGAATCTTTCCGTCCACTCCGCGAAATGCCTTCAACCCCTCAAATGCCTCTTGCCCGTATTGCAGACAAGTGGCTGACACATGCAAGTGCAGATACTTGTCCTTCGTAGCGTACGGCTCTTCCCATACACCATTGTGATATGCCGACCGAACGATATAATCCGGCTCGGTATAATGAAAACCCAATGTACTCCAATCAATCTCTTTCATCTCAAATGGTCGGTTGTCTCCGGCCCAAATTCAAATAAATCATCCAATATACTCTTCCCGTCTCCGAAAAAACGGTTCAATTCTTCGTTCCGCCAATCGGTCGTGCCTCTGTATGCAAAGCCTTCTATGCGTTTCGGACAATTGTGCAGCAGTTGCATAATGGTCTGATGAATCTCATTGTTCAAGTCCCATAGAAAGCGTGTCTCTTTCTCGTAGAACGGCTTGAAAAACTCCGCATAGTAGTCAAAGAACGGCGTGTGCTTGTAGGTCGATACCAGCGCAATCCAGTGTTGGTGCTGCCAGTGGCTCTGATAGCTTATCTCTATGTCCCGCGTCAACTGCTTGTGCTCCACTTTCTTTACCGGAACGCTCAGCATGATACCTTTCCCGATGAGCGCCCGGTTGCGACAGGTCTGTTTCTCAAAACTCTCCAGCCCTTCTATCTCCACAGCCTCCGGATTCGTCAGATAAGCCTTGTACCAATCCCTCGGCGCCATATATGCTATCGGCAATACCAACAGTTTAACGTTTTAACAATTTAACAGCTTAACGCTTGGCTCCCATACCAAGCCGATTCCATCGAATAGAATGTTTGTCTTTGTCCACGCTCAGCCAGATGAATACCGGTCGGCCTACAATATGGTCCTCAGGCACGAATCCCCAGTAACGGCTGTCTGCGCTGTTATGCCGGTTGTCGCCCATCGCCCAGTAGTAATCCATCGAAAACTCGTATTCCTCGCCGATACGCATCGGTTTGAACTCATACGCGTCCGCAATCCGCTTGTACACCCAGTAGTTCTCCTCCGTAATCATGATTTTGTCGCCCTTCCGCGGAATATAAATCGGACCGTAGTTGTCGCGCGTCCATTCGTTATGGCCCAGCGGATAAACCTCACCACCACGTTCTTCCGGCTCTACGAATATATTCAGCACATGCGGGTTCTTTGCTAACTCTTCACGCATCGCCTCTGTCAACGGGAAATGCCATGTTTGTGCATCTATCTGCACGCGGTCGGCTACACTCACGCCAAGCTTCTCTAAGTATTTAGCGCCGAACACATGTCCGTCTGTCTGCACATAGTAATTCAACTGCACACCCTCGCGTTCCGGCTCACGAACCCATTCGGCATCGCTCATTTTTAATTTTTCATTTTTAATTTTTAATTTCGTATAAACGACATTGTCGATTATACGCAGACTGTCTCCGGGTGTTCCCACACAACGCTTCACATAGTTCTCCCGTCTATCCACAGGACGTGTCACAATCTCGCCGAACACATCTTTCCGCGTGCGAACCACATTCTCGCCGTAGTAATATTTCAGCGTGTAGTAATCGGGGTTCTGCATCTTTACGCATACCGTGTCGCCGGCAGGGAAGTTGAATACGAATATATCGCCTTTCTTCGGACTTGTCCATCCCGCCAGACGTTTGTACTCCCAATGTGGCTTATCCAGATAACTCTTGCCGCCGCCTAACCATTTCGGCATCGTGTGCTGCACCAACGGCATACTCAACGGCGTCTGCGGCACACGCGCACCATACGCCATCTTGCTTACATATAGGAAATCACCCACACGCAAACTCTTCTCCAAACTCGAACTCGGTATCTGATAGTTCTGGAAAATGTACAAATTAATAAAATATACTGCCACTAACGCAAACACAATCGCGTCTATCCAACTGCAAATAGTGAATAGCGTCGGCTTCGTGTCTTTGTATTTCCGCCACCAGCCGTAGTTGATATATTTTGTTGTGAATGCATCCACAATCAGCGGCAGCAGCGCCAACCAACCCAGCGAAGCCCAATCGCCCCATGCAACCCAAACCACGAATGCGATATATAACGCGCTCCAAACACCCGCGCGTATCCAACCGCCACGCGGCACTTCGTTAATTCTATCTCTAAAATGTTTCATTTTTACTTAATTTTTCGACCTATAAGTGCTCGGTATCATCTGCTATGCAAATGCTATGCAATAGCGATGCACTAAATATTCAATATTTCTTCCGCTGCCAAAACAGCGCCTAACGCAAAGCCTCTGCGGCCTTTGGCAATATGTGTCAGCACAATCGTATCTTCTTCGCTGTCCCATGTCACAATATGCGTACCCGGCACTTCGCCCTCGCGAATAGATTCAATCTTTAAATCATCAATCTTCAATCTTAAATCTTCAATATCCTTTGCCAGCGTCTTTGCCGTGCCGCTCGGCTTGTCCAACTTGTGAATATGGTGAATCTCTTTGATGCTCGGGGTGTATTGCGGCTGTGTGCTCATCATTTGTGCCAGTATTTTATTCAACTCAAATGTGATATTCACGCCCACCGAATAGTTACTGCTCCATACCAGCATCACCTTACCTGTTTCGTCGCGTACTTCTACTTTATTAGGGGTCCCCGAAAATTTCCAATTTTTGGGGAGAGCGGAGGCATGAGTCGCCTCTCCATTTAGCGGAGTGGTATGGACCTTTGCGATCTCATTGCTGAACGCGACGTTCCATCCCGTGGAACCGGAAATAACAGGCACTCCTTGCGCCCACGCGCGTAAAATATTATCCTTGGCGGTAGCAGGTGTAGTGAACTCAATCGCCACATCTGCGTCTCTCAAATCAAATACATCGCCGGCATCTATCCGCGCAACAATCTTATGTCCGCGTTCCAGGGCAACTTCTTCAATCATGTGCCCCATCTTTCCGTATCCGATAATAGCTATTTTCATCTCTTTCTTACACACGTGCGTGCGCTCGTTCTGCGTACGCACAAAATCGGCGACAAAGGTACAAAAAAAATCTGACATATACAAGTATATGTAAAAAAAAGAGTGCCGAAACACTCCTTTTCTCCTAAATACGTCGATTTTTCTACATTTTAGTAGTTCTCCGCCAGCAGCTGGAAATACGCCTGCGCATGGTGGCAAACGGGGCACTCTTCCGGCGCAGCCTTACCCACTACGATATGTCCGCAGTTGGAGCACTGCCAGATGCAGTCGCCCTCACGCGAGAACACCACTTTGTCTTCGATATTCTTCAGCAGTTTGCGGTAGCGCTCTTCGTGGTGTTTCTCGATAGCGCCTACCATCTCAAATTTCTCTGCTATCTCGTCAAATCCTTCTGCGCGTGCCTCTGCAGCCATGCGGGCATACATATCCGTCCACTCCGCATTCTCACCTGCAGCAGCATCTGCCAGGTTCGCTTCCGTACCGCTTATCTTACCGCCGTTCAGATATTTGTACCACAACTCTGCGTGCTCTTTCTCGTTCGCAGCGGTCTCTTCGAAAATCTTGCTTATCTGCACATAACCGTCTTTCTTGGCTTTTGATGCAAAAAACGTATATTTATTCCGTGCCATGCTCTCGCCGGCAAATGCTTCCATCAGATTCTTCTCTGTCTTTGTTCCTTTTAACTCTTTCATAATGTGTTTTTTTAATTGTGAATAATATTATCTGTTAATCAATCTTCAATCTTCAATCTTCAATCTTCAATCTTCAATCTTCAATCTTCAATCTTCAATCTTCAATCATTAACTCTTCCCTCAAAAACCGTGCCAAATTATTGTACTTCTGTGCCGGTGAGGGTGTAGGTCTTGTCGCCGCGGAGGATGAATATCTGGCCGTTGCGGAGTACTTTACGTGCCGGTTCAACTCCCTGAAGCGATAGTTGTTTGATATCCTGCGGAGCACCGAGGACGGCATCTAAGGCGGCACGGATAGCATCGCATTTGCCTTGGTCCGTATTGGACGAGAAAGTGACCGAATGGTTCTGCGCAGGCAGGATAAATTTCTTCACGTTCGTGCCATTGATGAACGCATCTTTTACTGCTGCTCCGGTCCAGGTGTCATCTTCTCCGTAAATAAGGATGATCGGTTTTGTGGCATTTTGCGTAGCCGTCATCGCCCGGTCGTAGAGGCTGCGGTTGAATGTAAGGTTCTTGCACCAGGGAGTCTCGAAGTTGCGCAGGACACCTACGTATTTCTTATAGGCCGCATTCCATGCCGGGGCTGCTTGTTCGCCAACAATCAGATTGTACCGCAGGTCATAATAGCCCAGTTCGCATTTGGCTTGGTAGGAGTATGCATGATTATCGACAATCTTTCCGTTCTGGCGCACCCACCATTCATCCTCCGTGATGCCGAACGGCTCAAACGCTCTCCTGCGCGCCACTTTTCTACGCGGCATCTGCTTGGCGTCCGGATAAGCGCGAAGCGTATCTATCCAACGACCAAAACTATCCAAGGAGAAAGTGCATCTATCGAACATATAGGCATAGACCGTGTCGCAATAATTGGTAAAGCCGTATTGCTGCATGACGCTGGTGTTCTTGTAGAGTTGTTTGCGAATCGAAGCCGTGTCCGAATACGTATGTTCCTCATAGCCGAAAAGGGCAACATTCGTCAGATAACTGCCATAGATAGTGTCTGCATGCGCATCAGATGTATTGCCGCCGAAGGTCATCTTATAAAAGATATTGTATATCGTCGAATCCGATATACCTGTCTGACGAATGCTCATGAACATATCGAGAAGCTCCTGATTCCAGCCGTTTTGATACCAATAGGTCTGCATCGTCGTGTCGCGGTCGGAGTCAAAGAATGGCGCCGAATAGGGAACGTAGATATCCATATCTTCGGGGTGGAACGTATGTTGGAGCAGGGTGGTGATTCCGCCTTTGCTCACACCGCTCATCACCCATTTACCTTTCAGCACTTTCTTGAGCGCAACCACGAGATTATGGAAATCCTCTGCCGCTTCTTTCGCCCGCAGGTCATCGAGGTTGGTCCAGCATTGCGAAGGCGCGGAGAAAGCATAATACCGATGCTCGATAGAGATATAGTTGGCTCTATACCGGTTGGCAATCTCTTCCGCACAACTGTTGGCCTCTTTCTTAAACGTGTCATCAGGGCTATCGACAAACGGCTGATACAGCGCATAGCCCGTGCAATAGAGATGATTGACAGCGGTCGTGGGATCCATGCTGTTATCGACCGTGATCAGCGCGCGCATCGGGAAAGAAGGGCGTTTGCAGATCCTGCACCCACTGAGGAACACTCCCGTTTTGCGCTGCTCCATGCATCGCCATGAACATCGTTATGATAAAGAGTATGCTTTTTCTCATCCGTATGATATTTTTCAATCTCAAATCTTCAATTTTCAATCTTCAATCTTCAATCTTCAATCTTCAATCACTCATTATATCTTCTCTCAATCTCCTCCCAATTGATGATCTGCCAAAGAGCCTGCAGATGCGCTGCGCGGCGGTTGCGATAGTCGATATAATATGCATGCTCCCATACATCCATCGTCAGCAGCGGTTTCAGACCTTTGGTAATCGGGTTGCCGGCATTCGGCTCTTGTGTGATGACCAGTTTTCCGTTTTTGTCTGCGGCTAACCATACCCATCCGGAGCCGAACAACGTCACTCCTTTTTGCTCAAACTCGGCCTTGAATGCCTCGAACGACCCAAAATCTCGTTTGATAGCCTGCATGATCTTTAACTCATTAATTCTTTCACTCGTTAACTCATTAACTCTTTCATTCTTTAACTCATTAGCAGGCCTAAACTGCCCGAAATACAGGTTATGGTTCAGTATCTGTCCGGCGTTGTTGAAGATACCGCCTTGCGATTTGCATACGATCTCCTCTAATGTCATCCCTTCATATTCCGTCCCGGCAATCAGTTTGTTGAGGTTATCCCCTCCGGAGCGTACGGCAATGTCATTAGCGAAAAAATAATTGTCAGCATGGTTTTATATTTAATGTTTAAAATTTTATATTGAATATTTTTACTGATTCTTGGATGTTTTAACACTTGCAGACAGTATTTTATAGATGTCGGTCAGATCATTGGTTAGTTCGTCGAACATCTCTTTACTAATTAAGTCTGAGCCATATAAAACCCTCAGCCAATAATTAGTCTCATGAGCTTCTTTTAATGCAATACCTAATTTGTGAGCAAAGTCTGCCTTACTTTCGGCATGACAGGCCTCGCTATAATTCGCGCCTATGCTGGTCCCGCTACGTTGGATTTGGTCTGAATTATTATATTCGTGCTGCTGTTCTCGTAAATATTTTCTCAACTTATTTATTTTTATTGAGAACCGTACGCACATGTCTAAAAATTCATCCTTTGTCATAAATTTTCAATTTTCAATCTTCAATTTTCAATCTTCAATCTTCAATCATTCCATCATTCAATCATTCCATCACATCCTCTGCCGCCATGGGCTGGTACGCTCCATCTTTGCTTTCGTAGATGATGGTATTCGGCTCAAGGCACTCCAGGTTATGCCATACGCCCTTCGGGACAACCAATAGCGGCACGGGACAACCATGGCGTAATTCAATTGTTTCCGTCACCGTCCCGTTCTCGTCATAGAAATACTCACGTATGGCACCTCGCACAATCGTCACAATCTCAGACGATGTCTGATGCCGATGAATCGGCACAATGGTCCCCGGCTCTAATGCATTCAGCATCCGTTGACTCTGGTCTGCATCAGAATTGCGCAGGTCATAGTTCTGCCTCAATCGCGGATTAACCTTCGCCTGAGCACTGAGCTTATCTAATATTTCTTTTGTTATGACCATACCCTCAAACTCTTAAACTCTTAAACTCTTAAACTTCTTGAACTCTTAAACTCTTAAACTCTTAAACCCTTTCATCCCTCAAGGCTTTGCAGATACTCTGCATGCAAATGATAATACTTCTTCATGAAAATGAGGTATGCTGCGCATAAGACGACAATCGCGGCAATAGCATACACCCAGTGCCAATGGCTGATGTAAATCAATCCCAACGATACAATTAACTGAATCGCCATATAGGACAGCGAAACAATCTCATGTGGAATGTGCAATTCATTGGCCATAAGCTGATAAGCATGTTTGCGGTGCGCTTGCCCCAGATTCTCATGCAGCATGATACGATGGCAGATGGTCAAGATGGTATCTACTCCATACACAACAAGCAAAATGATATAACTAAAATCGCCGGTCTGCAAAATCAGTTTTCCTAATGGCAACAACACGATAAAGGCCATACCGATACTGCCTACATCTCCTGCAAAGCACTTTGCCTTTCCTTTGGGACGGAAATTGAAGTAACTGAATACAACACACGCAATAGCAGCAACAACAAGATAAGACATCTCAATGAAATGCAACGAATGATTGAGTATCATTAACGGAATCAGTACCGCTAATGAATATCCGCCGGTGATGCCGTTGACGCCATCCATGAAGTTGTATGCATTGATAATTCCCACGCATATAATCAAAGCTAAGATGATTATCCACCAGCTCTCCCAGTTTAGAATTCCAAATTCTGCAAACATCAAAAACATGGCTGTGAACTGCGCAATAAGCCGCACAGAGTCGGGTAGGGAACGAACATCGTCCCAAAAACTGATACCGCAAACGATGGTCAAACCTGCGAGAAACAACGGATAATGAAATCCGAAGAACGCACTCCATATCCATGCCCCAAATAGGAATATGACGCCACCTCCCCGCAGTACCACCGAACTATGCGACGACCGCTCGTTCGGCTTGTCGATAATATTAAATTTATCCGCAATGCGGAAGTATGTCAATTCTAATAACAGTAGAATGATGGCAATAATGCTATATGTAATCAATGTAGCCATATCTAAAATTCGCCTGCAAAAGTACTAAAAAAAAATGACATACGCAAACGCGCATGCCACTTTTTGCATTTTTTTTGCATTTTGTCGCAATTTCCTTCATTTTTCGCCCTCCAGGCCGCAGGCCGGTCTTACAGTGTAAACGGTCCTACAGCAGCAGGCCACCGGGGCCCCCGATGTAACTCGTAGAGTTGCAGTGGGGAAAGCGTAGAACAATGCGTAGCGCTCTACAAGTGCGGGGCACGCAGTCGCGCGAGCATTAGTTCAAGCTAGCGTCATATTCCTGCCCGCACACCTTCCACAGATACGCCTTCATCGTCTTCTTGCCATTGGCAGCGTCCTTCTGCGCGAGGAAGTCAACTTGGTCCTGCGTGATGGCCATGAGGTCAGCCGCACGCTCCTTTACCATCTGAGCCACCGCGCGGAAGCGGTTACGAGCCTGCAACTCCTTGGTGCTCAGCGGACTGGTACGAACGCTCACCTCCCGCAGATAGATTCGGTTACAATGCGTGCTGGTCGTCGCTGCCTTGCGGTGTGTACCCAGCAGCATCTTCTCGTGGTCATGCTGACCACCTTTCTTCACTTTGTTCAGTGCTCCGGAAGCATAATCAATTCCGTTGCTCCATACTACTTTTGCCATAATTCTAAAAAATTTTGTTAAGGTTAGTAATAAAATTTTGGGGCCCCCGATGTAACTCGTAGAGTTGCGGTGGGGAGAGCGGAGAACATGACGTAGTGCTTAACAAGCGCGGGGCGCGCAGTCGCACGAGTCATAGTTTCCGCGACGCATCATACGTCTCAATGGTCTTCGTCTGAATAACCACACTTGTATCGGCTTTCTGCCAGTACTCGCTCTTGGTCGTGATGGTCCGTGTCACGTTGCACGAACTCAACCCGAATGCAATCGCCAAGCATGTCACAATTGCAGTTGCTATTGTCACAACAATCTTGTAAATTTGTTCTTTACTCATAATGAAAAATAGTGTTTCCCCTGTTTTTTTTCAGGCTCTTAAACTTTTAAACCCTTGACCCTCTTGAACCCATCGGCGATTAATCGCCCGAGGAGATCAGATCTCCGTTCTCATCATAGTTCCCGTTCAGCTTCTGCATCGCATACCCAAACAGCGAACCGATCTTGTTCTGCGCCTTGTACTCGGCTTTCAATTTAACCGCCTCTTCCGAGGTACCTGCCAGTATCGCACGAATGGCAGTGGCTACTTTCGCGAAACGCGCTTTCGCTGCAATCTGCGCCGCACTCGGCTCTTTCGTGGATGGGTTACACAATTTGCCGGAATATGTCACACCGGTCTGTTTGTTGGTGCGGAAATACACATCGCTGTGCTCGCATACTTTCTTGCTCATACTCTCGATGAGCACCATCGGTTTAATCTTTGCCATTTTTGTTAAAGTTAAGGTTAGTAATAAAATTTTGGTGCACCAGATTGGAGTCCTTCCTTTTTGAACCGTCAAGACTGAGAAGAAAGCGACAAACGCCCTGACTGTTCATTATCTTATCTCTCCAATAGTTTTAGGGCTCCCAACGAGCGCTAGCGCTAGTGCACTCGGTGGGAAGAGGAGGAATTGCGGCAACTTTACCAATCGTGGAGCGATGCAGTCGTTGTGAGCCAATTCCGACGACAAAGATACAACAAATCTCCGACCCGTGCAACTATTTCACATCGCAAATGGAATTACGATTCCGTTTTCAGCAAATTATATCCCGCATAGGCGGATAAGGCCTGCACTTCATAGTCATACAGCCATGTGCGATGCCGTATGTTCACTCGCAGTCTCGGATCTCTGCGTGTCCAGCCGTACAGCAATATGTTCAGTCCTTCCGCGCCGACTTTCTCGCCTGTTACCGATTCCAACCGCTGCACCAACTCCGTCTTACTTATTTGCTGCATCATAGGCCTCCGTAGCAATTTTCCATAGTTGTTTGTTGGTCTTCTTGCAGCCGTTGGCCCGCAACTGCCTCACCAACTTTGTTATCGCGCCAAACCGCTCCCGCTGCGCAATCACTGCTTCACTTAATCCCTGTTCATTTTTCATTTTTAATTTTTCATTTTTACTTGGTGCTTGATACATGTACACCCTACCGCTTGCACGCATGGTGCGGAAGCAGTAATTACCCACGCGCCCCGATAGGGACGCAATGCCTGACATTGTTGTTACTTTTGCCATACTCTTTAAACTTTAAACTCTTAAACTTTTGAACTTTTGAACTTTTGAACTCTTGAACTCTTGCACTCTTGCACTCTTGAACTCTTGAACTGCGTAGCACTATCCCCTCTTCCCCCACTTCGCCACAAACTTTTCCCTTGCCGCTTTCCTTGCCGGAGTATCTTTCCATTTCGTAGGACATCTCTGTACAATCTGCTGACCTCTGTACATCCGAAAATAATACCCGTCTTTCCGCAACATGCCTCTCAGCTTGTCTATCGGAATAATCAATTCTACTTTCATATCATTCGCATCTCGTTCGCATTACGGACGTCTCTGTACCGTTCTTTTACATGTAGTGGTGAACTTCCAGCCTGCAGTTCTCTGCCTCCTCTTTAGTCACAGTCCCGTAACTGTTCGTCTGTGGATTGCGACATACCGCTAAGGACACATGTTGAGATAATAAGTATCCCACTTCTTTGGGTGATAACCAATGCGGTTGAGGCGGCTCCCAATCAATGAGATAGAAATACGGATTCTTTTCATACACCTCGGGTGTCGGCTCTGCACTTCGCTTTCGTTCTAATTCTTGCAGAATCTGATTGCGCTTCGCCTCGTCCATGTTCTCCCATAGTCGTTTGCAGGCCAAATAGCGGTTGTGATACTCTTTCTTTGGCGCATATAAATGCCAGAAATCAAGAAATCTGTCTTGCATAATCTTTAATGTTTATTTTGTTTTATTTTATTTGTCTTCATTATCTGTCCGACCGACCGTCCGACAGCGCTTGCGCGCATATGTCTTTTTACAACTACGCTATATTGCATTTACGCTATATTACAGCTACGCTAATTACATTTACGCTATGTTACAGCTACGCTATAGACTGGTCGGTCAGACTTCTTTGTAATTTTCTTTGCTTACTTTCTTTTATCTCCTTTCTTTTTGTTAATCGAAAACTCGCTACGCTCTTAGAAAACGCGCATCCTTGTGTCTCTGGGTATTCCGTCTGCATGGTTATTGGCCTACGCGGCCTCGATCGTAAACATCCGAATGCTCATCTATGAGCGAGCTCCTAAATGCTCATTCGTCTATTTCCTCTCTGTCCTTGTATTGCATACAATGCCTCACCCGAGCCACAATGCTGCTTCTAAAAAACAGCCGAAAACTGCGAAGTATAACGTAGCAGTAATCGTGCGAGGTTTACCGAGCTAAGAAAACTATGAGCATCGCGTATAGTAATCATGCGAGGAATGTTTTCTTTTGTTTTCTGACTCGGTCAGGGATGCAACGCAAGCATTATGCAGCGCGCTGCATGTGGATTTGGTAGTTAGGGTGCGCTGGAAGCTCGCTTATGAGTGCGCCATAAGTAACTAATACACTCAAGGCCGTGTAGGCTGGAATGCCAAGTCTATCCATGGCGGAGGGTTTTCTAAAAGCGCAAAGCGCGCGTTTTTGGTTAATAGAACCATTTCTATCTGCATAGTTGTTTTCACCGCCGCTTTGCTCTGTTGATTACGATGAATCGTTTTCTTTTGTTTTCTGACTCGGTGAGGGGTGCAGAGGATGAGCAATTGATTGCGTGTGGAAGTGATGGAGTAGATGTCTGGATGCTGGCTTGCAAGCAGCTAATCCATCGCTAACACATAAGTCGTCAGACCGTCATCCTCGCACCCATGACAGAGGTTTTCTAAAAGCGCAAAACGCGCGTTTCCGGTTATACCATCAAACAAATAATCAAAATTGTGTGCCGGAAATTTGCATATTTCAGAAATTTGTAGTACTTTTGCATAGAATTTACAAACGATACTATGACCAAAGAGGAACTACAATCATTTCTACCGCAAAAACCAGAGCGTTTGCAGCAGGTTCCCGAACCCAAACGCCAGCAGCTGGTACAAGCATCATACGATGTGATTGGTTGCATCCATGATGTCTATCGCCAGTTAGGCGGTGGACTACCGGAGTATATCTATCAAGAGGCTCTGGCAAAGCAACTGACGCTCAAAGGCTTGGCGCATCATAAGGAGATGCGCTATCACCCGCTTTTCAATGGTACGCCTCTGGAGGCATTCCTCAAGATGGACCTGGTGGTAGAATCGTCGGTCGGCAATATCATCGTTGAATGCAAGGCCTTGACACAGCTGACCGAGAAAGAGCATTACCAGACTTTCGGTTATCTCCGTGCCACCGGCTGGCCGATAGCCATTCTTGTCAACTTCGGCACTGAGCGCCGCGCACAAATCGAACGTTTCCACTTTGA
>ONGK01000047.1 GCA_900317345.1 uncultured Bacteroidales bacterium
GAGGATAGCGCGGGTCTGCATAGCGGTGATCTCCGGGAAGGTGATACCCAGACGGCAACCACGGTGACCGAGCATCGGGTTGTTCTCTGCCAACTGAGCAACACGTGTCTGGATTTCCTCAACGGAAACGCCCATCTCTTTCGCCATCTGCTCTTGTCCCTTCAGATCATGCGGAACGAACTCGTGCAAAGGCGGATCGAGCAGACGGATGTTCACAGGCAGTCCGTCCATAGCGTCCAAGATACCTTTGAAGTCAGCCTTTTGGTACGGCAGCAGTTTAGCGAGTGCTTTCTCGCGGCCCTCGCTGTCCTTGGCGAGAATCATCTCACGCATAGCGAGAATCTTCTGGTCGTCGAAGAACATGTGCTCGGTACGTGTCAGACCGATACCCTTAGCGCCGAATGCGCGAGCGACAGCTGCGTCGTGCGGGGTGTCGGCGTTGGTACGAACCTGGAGGTGGGTATATTTGTCGCAGAGGTCCATGAGTGCCTTGAAATCACCGCTGAGCTCAGCAGCCTTGGTCGGGATCTCACCTGCGTAAACCTGTCCGGTAGAACCGTTCAACGAAATATAATCGCCCTCTTTGTAGGTTACGCCCTCGATCTTCACGGTCTTAGCCTTGTAGTCCACGAGGATAGCACCTGCACCGGAAACGCAGCACTTACCCATACCACGAGCCACTACGGCTGCGTGCGAGGTCATACCGCCACGAGCGGTGAGAATACCTTCTGCAGCAGACATACCTGCGAGGTCCTCAGGGCTGGTCTCGATACGAACCATAACCACTTTGTGACCATTAGCATGCCACTCCTGAGCATCGTCAGCGTGGAAGACAATCTGACCGCAAGCTGCACCCGGAGAAGCGGGCAGACCTTGAGTAATCACTTTGGCTTTCTTCAGTGCGTCCTTGTCGAAGACAGGGTGGAGCAGCTCTTCCAGTTTCTGCGGCTCGCAGCGCATAATTGCCTCTTTCTCAGTGATTTTGCCTTCGCGAACCATATCCATAGCTATCTTCACCATGGCGGTACCGGTACGCTTACCGTTACGTGTCTGGAGGAACCAGAGTTTGCCTTCCTGAACGGTGAACTCCATATCCTGCATATCGCGGTAGTGGTCCTCGAGCTTCTGCTGGATAGCGTTCAACTCAGCGTACATCTGAGGCATAGCCTCCTCCATAGACGGATACTTAGCCAGACGCTCAGCTTCGCTGATACCTGCGCGCTCAGCCCAACGCTGCGAACCGATTTTGGTGATCTGTTGCGGGGTACGAATACCTGCCACAACATCCTCACCCTGTGCGTTTACAAGATACTCACCGTTGAACAGGTTCTCTCCGTTACCGGCGTCACGGCTGAAGCAAACACCCGTTGCAGAGGTCTCGCCCATGTTACCGAATACCATCGCCATTACGGAAACAGCCGTTCCCCATTCGTCAGGAATTCCTTCCATCTTACGATAAAGGATAGCGCGCTCGTTCATCCAGCTGCGGAATACAGCGCAGATAGCACCCCAGAGTTGCTCCATCGGATCATCCGGGAAATCCTTGCCGGTCTGTGCTTTGATGGCGGCTTTGAAGCGCTTAACAAGCTCTTTGAGCTCCTCTACGTTGAGGTCCTTATCCAGCTTCACGCCACGAATCTCTTTTACCTCGTCGATGATTTTCTCGAACGGATCGATATCGGTCTTGTTCACCGGCTTCATACCCAGCACGACGTCACCGTACATCTGCACGAAACGGCGGTATGAGTCATAAACGAAGTGCGGGTTGTTGGTCTTAGCCACCATTCCTTCAGCTACAACGTCGTTCAAACCGAGGTTGAGGATGGTATCCATCATACCCGGCATAGATGCGCGTGCACCCGAACGAACAGAAACGAGGAGCGGGTTCTTCGGATCGCCGAACTTGCAGTTCATCAATCCCTCAACGTGCTTAACAGCAGCGTTTACTTCCTCAGTGAGCTCAGCTACGATTTTCTCCTGACCTACCTGATAGTACTCGTTGCAGACCTCGGTGGTGATGGTGAAACCCGGAGGAACAGGCACACCGACCAAGTTCATCTCTGCACAGTTAGCGCCCTTGCCACCAAGCAACTCACGCATTTGTGCGTTACCTTCAGCCTTACCGTTACCGAAGGTGTAAACTCTTTTTTTCTTTTCCATGTGTGTTAGTTATTATATATTGATAATCAGTATTTTCCGTATTTTACGAACATTTGCGGCTGCAAAGGTACAAAAAAAAATGCATATATGCAAGCGTGCGCGCATTTATTTACAATTTTATGTAAAAATCATACAATAATTTGCGTATATAAAATAATTTTAGTAATTTTGCAGGCTTTTTGAGAAAACACAACAACTAATACTAATTAAAACACAGTTCTATGACAGATTTAACAGTTCTTATGTATGTCGTTTTGGCGGCATCTGTTTTAGCGCTCGGTTTTGCCTATTATTTCTACCGCAACATGCTCGGCAAGGATGAAGGCACGGAGCTCATGAAGAAAATAGCTTCGCATGTCCGTAAGGGTGCGATGGCTTATCTGAAGCAGCAGTACAAAGTGGTGACGATTGTGTTCGTTGTGCTGGCTGTGATTTTTGCCGTTATGGCGTATTTCAAGCTGCAGAACGGTATCGTTTGGTTCGCGTTCCTGACCGGCGGTTTCTTCTCCGGTCTGGCGGGTTTCTTCGGTATGAAGACCGCTACCTACGCTTCGGCCCGTACGGCTAATGCGGCTCGTCAGAGCTTGAATGCCGGTCTGCAAGTGGCATTTCGCTCAGGTGCCGTAATGGGCTTGACGGTGGTCGGTTTAGCGCTGCTGGACATCGCCGGTTGGTTCTTGGTTCTGAATGGAACGGGCCTTCTGGCGCTGGTAGGTGCAGACGCGGACTTGATTACGATTACAACCACGATGCTGACCTTCGGTATGGGTGCTTCCACACAGGCCTTGTTTGCGCGTGTGGGCGGCGGTATTTATACGAAAGCCGCAGATGTGGGCGCAGACCTTGTGGGTAAGACGGAGTATAACATCCCGGAGGACGACCCGCGCAACCCTGCTACGATAGCTGATAACGTGGGAGATAACGTGGGTGACGTTGCCGGTATGGGAGCAGACCTCTACGAGAGTTACGCCGGTTCTATTTTGGCCACGATGGCTCTTGGCGCATCGGCTTTCGCCACTTCAGCCGTCGAAGGCATGCAAATGAAAGCCGTTTTGGCGCCTTCGCTCATCGCTGCTTGCGGCGTGCTGCTGAGTATCATCGGAATCTATATGGTGAAGACCAAAGAGGGTGCGGGTATGAAGGAACTGCTGCACGCCTTGTCTATCGGCACAAACACCGCCGGTTTCCTCATCGCGGCAGTAACTTTCGGCATCTTCGCATGGCTGTTCGGCACTGAGACGAGCCAGTGGTGGCAAGTGAGCCTGTCGGTTGTGGTAGGTCTGATTGCCGGCATGATTATCGGTCAATCTACGGAGTACTACACCTCGCAGAGCTACAAGCCGACGCAGAAAGTGAGCGAGAGCTCGCAGACCGGTCCAGCAACTGTCATCATCAGCGGTCTGGGCCTTGGAATGCTCTCAACGGCCATTCCTGTAGTTACTGTAGGTGTGGCCATCATACTGGCATATTTGTGCGCAAATGGCTTCCATGTGGAGTTCAGCGCGGCGAACCTCTCGATGGGTTTGTATGGTATCGGTATTGCGGCGGTAGGTATGCTCTCGACACTGGGTATCACGTTAGCTACCGACGCGTACGGACCGATCGCTGACAATGCCGGCGGTAACGCAGAGATGTCCGGCCTGCCCGCAGAAGTGCGTCAGCGTACCGATGCTTTGGATGCGCTGGGAAACACCACCGCTGCAACCGGTAAGGGTTTTGCTATTGGTTCGGCAGCCCTGACGGCATTAGCATTGCTCGCATCCTATGTGGAGGAGATTAAGATTGCCCTCATCCGTACGGGTGAAGCGCTGCCGAATGGAGTAGAGGCGGCGAAGGCAACACTTGTGGACTTCATGGATGCGTATAACGTGAATCTGATGAACCCGATAGTGCTGGTAGGTATCTTCATCGGTTCGATGATGGCGTTCCTTTTCTGCGGTCTGACCATGAATGCAGTAGGACGCGCCGCACAGAAGATGGTGGAGGAAGTACGCCGTCAGTTCCAGACCATCAAGGGTATCCTGGAAGGCAAGGCAGATCCGGACTACGCTCGCTGTGTGGCGATTTCTACCAAGGGTGCACAACAGGAGATGTTGCTGCCGTCTATCTTGGCTATCGTCGTTCCTATCGTAACCGGCCTTTTGCTCGGCGTAGCAGGTGTACTTGGTCTGCTTATCGGCGGCCTGGCTACAGGCTTTGTGTTGGCTGTCTTCATGGCTAACGCAGGTGGAGCATGGGATAACGCAAAGAAATATGTGGAGGAAGGTCATTTCGGCGGCAAAGGCTCTGATTGTCACAAAGCTACCGTGGTGGGCGACACCGTCGGCGACCCGTTCAAAGATACGTCGGGTCCATCGCTTAACATCCTCATCAAACTGATGTCAATGGTAAGTATTGTGATGGCCGGTTTAACCGTTACTTATCACTTGCTATAAGGAGCCTATGGCCAGGCAGACCAGGCCGGCAAGCACTCCTATCATGGACAGGACCTTTTTCCAAGGGTCCTGTTCTTTTAGAAATATAAGTCCATATGCAAAGCCAATAACCGTTCCTCCACGGCGGATGGCGGACACCACAGCAATCATGGACTCCGGATTCTCCAGCGCCAGCATATATACATTGTCGCTGATGACGAGGAATACACTGATAAGAACTATCCACGGCGTCCAATGTATGTGAGACGGATGTTTCCGATGCACAAAGAACCATATGGCGAGCATCATAACGGCCTGATACATTGTGTAATATACCTGTACTGCGTTATGGTCATACTGCCGCATGATAAACTTGTCATACAAACCGGCAGCAGCTCCAATAATGATAGCTAACGCAAGGGCTATGTAGTATCTCTTATTGGTTCTTTCAGCACTTGTGGAACGGCCGGAATGTCCGGTGAAAACGGAGAAAATAAGGATACTACCAACCGCTAGAACAAATCCCATCCACTGCCAGTTATTGAGCCGTTCGCCGAAGATAAGCAGTGCTCCGAAAAGCGTCCACATAGGCCTAGTTGCCTGCCACGGACTAACAATAGAAATCGGCAGATATTTGAGCGAGATATAAGCAAAAACCCAACTGCTGAGCACAATACCGGACTTGATAAATGTCAGCACATGCCCGCGCAAATCCATTATAGGTACATAAAAATGCGTATCCCCCATAGCGGAAGGCATAATCCGCGAGAGTAACAGCGGTGCCAGCAAAATTGCAGAAGAGATGAGGACGCTGGCCGTAAGCACATCGACTACGGCATTATCCCGCAACGCAATCTTTTTACTGATGTCATAAAATCCCAGACACAGCGCAGAAACAAAAGCAAGAATCACCCACATTAGAACAGCCGCAGTTGTTTGTCTTTAAAAACAATATAACCCACCTCACAATTGATGCAATCGTGGTGTTGGCAGTAATTCTGGTACAAATGGAGCAGAGCCTGGCTATCTGCCGCGGTTTTTACCTCTTGACCTAATATCCGCCACTGGCGAATAAATGTATTGTTCTCCGGTGCAATTTGTTCCATTAACGTCATTGCTTCTTCAGCCTGCGCTGGATTATCCAGATGCATAGCATATGCATATTTATACGGAATGACGGTGTTAATCAGCAGAATATCAATGCTGCTTCGTCCAAGCGGCGGTACATCCGTCTTCGGAATAGTGAAGAGTTGTGCCAATTCTTTCAGGTCCTGCGTGTCTAATATCCGGCTGAACATCGCTTCGGACTGGTAAAGCAAGCGGGCAAACTGGCGTATACGCAGTTTAGGGCTGTTCTGCGGCCGTAAACGGCTTTGCTTCCATACCGATGCATCCATAGGAGTGAGAGAAAACTTCGTCCGCAAGAACTCATATTCCTTTTGCATAGCCTCATCATCACCGATGAGACCGGCTTGCCCCATTAAAATGGCCGTAAGCTGGAACAAACTGTTACGATGCTTTTGCAAGTAGGCGAGGGGAGTGTTTATAGCCAGTTCCTCGAAAGGCACACTATTCGTATGAAAACCAAAATTATGTGCGAGTGAGATGTACAGTGCGTGCTCCCAACTGCCTTTGGTGATTTCCAACAGCCGCTCAATGGATGCCCGTTTACAATCCAAGCGCTTGAAAAGCAATGTGCGCCGCCATCCTTTCGAAATCAAATCCGGGTCCTGCAATAACTGCTCAGCGCAGCCCACACGTTGCATCACATGGTCCATGTGTTGCGCCGTGTCGAAAAGTTCGGTCATGTAATCCCGGTCGCCAGGATACTGCAATTCACACTGCGGTATGAGTTCACCCCGTGAGTTATAGACCGGTTTGTCAGCCGTTCTAACTACATGTAAGATGACCGTGTCGTACGCCTTGTCCAAATGATGTCTGTGCTTAATCCAATCGCTCGAAGATACATGAATCTCGACATTTCCAACCCATTCGCGACCATTTATTCGGATTCGAGCATGGCTATAATCTGGCCCGGCATCGTTGTTATGCGTACCAACAGAGAGTATTTCCACAGGCTTTCCGTCAGTTGTACACTGCGGGAAATTTGCCCATAGACAATGCTCCCAAATATAATGCAGTAGAATTTCCGGCATTACTTATACAGGAAGCGTTTGATAGATTTTTTCGGCGTGTGCTCGAATGGTTTATCTTGCACCTCAATGTTCGCCACCTTGCTATATGACGGGATGAGTTTGTTAAGCTTTTCGAGGTTTGCACGCATGATTTGCTGAATTTCCTCAAGCGACATTCGTTTTGTCAGCGTCTCATCGGGAAATACGAGAGCCACCAGTTTTCCTTCACGTTCCACAATAAGCGATTCTCCAACTGCCTCCTGATTGTTGAGTTTATCCTCGATTTCTTCGGGATAAATATTCTGCCCTGAGGCTCCAAGGAACATGGTTTTGCACCTGCCTTTGATGTAAATGTTTTTCCTCTTGTCAAGCCGTCCGAGGTCGCCGGTGCGCAACCATCCATCATCGGTGAAAGCGGCTTTGGTGGCTTCAGGATTCTTGTAATATCCAAGCATCACATTCTCGCCCTTAACGAGAATTTCTCCGATGCCTGCTTCGTTGGGATTGTCAATCTTAACCTCCATATTCATCACCGGCACACCTCCCGTCCGAGCTTTGAAATACTTGGGTGGGTTACCGCCGATAAGCGGTCCGCACTCGGTCATTCCATAGCCAATAGAGAGCGGGAAATGGATATCCATGAGACATTTCTCTACGATGGGATTGATAGCCGCACCGCCGCATATGAAATAGCGCAATTTGCCGCCGAAGGCGCTTCGGAGTCCACTTTTTACACGCTGTTTGAGAATGGAACTGATAATAGGCGTGTGCCAGAACATCCGAATAATCCGTTTGCTGAGCAGCGGGTCAAGGTTCTTCTTGTATATTTTCTCGATGACAAGCGGCACAGTGACGACAAGGTATGGTTGTACGTCTTTCAGCGCTTTGAGCAAGATACTTGGCGTCGGCGATTTGGTCAGGAAATATATATGCGTGCCGCTACAAAGAGGGTAGAGCAGTTCACAAACCTGACCGAACATATGCGCCAGCGGCAACATGGAAACAAGGCGTTGTCCCGGATCCACAGGCAGCACTTTCATACCAACCTCCACATTGTTGCTTAATGATTTTCCATTCAGCATCACACCTTTCGGACTACCGGTGGAACCGCTGGTATAATTAATGAGCGATAGCGTTTCCGGATCTGCGGAGAAATAAACATCCTCCGGTTCGATTGTCCGTGGATACTTGGCTTTGAAGGCAGCTTCCCATGCTTCACCATCCGGCATATTTATTCCCTTCTTGGTATATACCGGTTGCCAATCTGTCAGCGAGAGAGCCGCTTTTATCCCCTTCGGCAGTTTCTGATTCTTCAGTTCATTCCACACGTATGGACCGACGAAGAGCAACTCTGAATCGGAGTGCTCGAGCAAGTGTGCTATGTCTTCTGCTGTGAAATCCTGCAATATACTCACGCACACACCTTCGTAAGAAGCAATAGCCAGATACGCAACCGCCCAATTGGCGCAGTTACGCCCGGCAATGGCAATCTTATCACCCCGTTTGATGCCCAATTGTTCGAAGAGCACATGCAACCGCAACATTTCCGTAGCCAGTTGCCCGAACGTGTACTCGTGATCTTCGTTATAATCGGTCAATGCCACGTCATTCCACTGGTGTGACATCACTTCCGTCAAATACTGTAGATAGTGCTTTGTCATTACTTTATTGATTTATATTACAAGTTATTCGATTATATGAGACTTTAGTCTTTCTAAAAGCGTTGCCATATCAGGCATGATAAGATCAGCGTGCTCGGCAATGAGGTCATCGTCCGGCAAGATACCGGTGTTAACTGCACAGCAGAATAACCCTGCGGCCTTTGCAGCACGGACACCCAATGGGGCATTCTCCACCACCATGCACTCTTCTTTCTTGAATCCGGAGCGCTCCCACGCCTTGAGGTATGGTTCGGGATCCGGTTTGCCATTCTTCACGTCGAAGGAAGAAATGATACCCGTGAAGGCGTGATTGAAGATATCGTTCAGCGCGTCAATCAGATTATGTTGGCCGGAACCTGTTACTACCCAGCACTCAATGCCATGCGCATGGAGGAATTGCAGCACCTTGTCCACATTCGGAATGATACCGGGAAAACCGCCGGTTAATTCAGTGAAATGGTCTGTCTTGTCCTTATATATGGCTTCTATCAGTTCAGGTGAGGCAGGTGTGCCGTATAAACGCTGATGCAACTCCTGTATGACACCGGTGCTCGTTCGTCCTTCGTTTCGATATGTCTCCAATGCCGTATATGGCAGCCCATGTCTTGTCATCGCCCAAGCCCATGACTCAGCATGGTAAGGCATAGAGTTATAGAGTACTCCGTCTTGGTCGAAGAAGACTGCTTTGAGCGGCGTTGGCATTGGCTTTGGCGTTGGCATCGGCTTTGGCGTTGGCTTTGGCGTTGGTGTTTGCCTCTCGCCGAAGATAGATGAACCGATGCGTACCATGTTGGAACCGCATTCGATGGCGATTTGGTAATCTTCACTCATGCCCATAGAGAGGACCGCTTCGCTATTAGACCGCTTCTCTGTTAGACCGCTCGCAAGGCTCGCTGTTAGAGTAAAGCAACGCCGAATCTCTGTCTCATCGTCCGTATTCGTAGCCATGGTCATAAGGCCTGCTATGCGTACGCTCGGCATATGCTTAGCGGTATTGTCTAGGATTTGTCCGAGATGAGAAGGATTCAGACCCGATTTAGTCTCCTCTTTAGCCACATGTATCTCAAGCAGCACATCTTGAACGATGCCTAATTTGGCGGCTTCATCATTGATGGCTTTCAGCAGATGCTCGGAGTCCACAGACTGAATAAGATACGGCCGTAGTTTAATCAGGTCGCGCACTTTATTGGTCTGTAAGTGCCCGATGAAATGCCATTTGATGTCTGCCGGCAGTTGCTGAACTTTAGTCTTGAGCTCCTGTACGCGGCTCTCGCCGAAATGACGTTCGCCGGCTTCATATGCTTCGCGGATGGCTTCTACAGGTTGAAACTTACTCACGCAGACCAGCGTCACACCTGCGGGTATATGCGCGCGGATGTTCCTTATATTATCTGTTATCGGCATTGGCGTTGGCGTTGGCTTCGAGCCATTGAATATAGGGGGTGATATATCGTTCTTTCTTCTCTTGATAGACGGTGTCAAGATCTACCATAATACCGGTTTCATAGACGTTCGATAGCTCATCGTTGATGGCATTTCCGAAGAACTGAAGTTCATTCGTGATATTGAGGTATGCGGAGAACATAGGCGGAATGACCGTTCCTTGCTCTCGCACGGCGTGCTGCAGGATATGATAGTTTTCCTGCGGGTCTGTGCCGTTGAACGGGTCCACCTCCTTGTTGTGCATGACCGCTCCGATACCATCCCATATATTATCCAACGCAAAGAGCGCCTTCACGCCCATCTCGCGTTTCTGATACATAGGCTGTACGAACGCGCGCCCGAACTCAATCGTCTGCGGGAGGTACTCGCGGATAAAACGCTCCGAGTAATGAAAGAGATGCGAGGACGTGATATACGGTTGCCCGTTTCGTATCTCTACATCCCGTCCCAAGAGATAGCGGTAACCTCCGATAATTTGCAGGTTCGTCGGGTCCCAGACAATAAGTTGGTGGTACGGTTTAGCCATCAGATCCATATCATCCATATCCATCTCTTGTCCTGTCGCTCCTCCTCCGACACGGTAACTGATTTCACGCAAACGCGCTATCTCTCGCATGACATTCGGGCACTCATGGGCGGTGATGTCATAGATGAGATTGTCCGCCTTATTGGACGGACGC
>ONGK01000020.1 GCA_900317345.1 uncultured Bacteroidales bacterium
GTTTTCATCGCGTTCGCGATAGAAGATTCTGCCGGTAACTTTAGATTGATAGAAATAACCACGGGTACGTCCGTCCACTTTGCCGTGGATGGAATCGAGGCCTGAAGATGTAATTACTCTGGACATAAAAAGGGTGTATTTAGTTAAAAATCGGGGCTTTCGGGAGGCTAAACGTCATAGTGACCTCGTGTACGACTGTCGGTTGACTGTCGGTCTACCGTCGGTCGACTGTCGGGATTCGACCGAAAATCGGTGCAAAATTACAACTTTTTCGGCATATATGCAAATGTTTTTGTGATTTTGTCCCCGAAATTGAAGATTTGAGATAAAATCGAAAACCTCTGCGCGCAGAAAACGGTATAGAAAACGGCCGAAAACGATATTTAGAAAAAAACAGATAAAACCCCTTTAGACAGCAGCGCACCTATGGTACTTACGAGGCGCACCCACAAGATGCTTCCTTAAAAGTAAACTTTACGGTAGCCCTTGCGGCTACACCTCACATCCAAAGGATGTAACTGCTGTCCAAAGGACATAAACCTAAAAAACATTTATGGCCGGATACAATCCTCACGGCACTACATCCGCATTGAGGCCGAAGCGGGCGGGGCGGCGCGTTTGGCTATGGGAGAGGAATAATGAAGGAAGGTTTGCAGGTTTCTTAGCGGAGGCCTGCTATTTTGTGGAGCTGGACAGAGAGGCGCCAGAAGGGATGCGTAAGGATATATCGGACGGTCTCGTCCAAGTTGTCATTTTTATCGTCCGCCCATTCGTCGATACCGCTCTCCAGGAGCAATTCGCCGTTATATCGCAGAGGTTGCAGCATCCAGTGCTCCGCCTCCAATTGGGTGCGCCAAATCTCCGGATCGTAGGTGCCGGTGAAGACGACTTTGACCTCATTTACTCGCTGGAGAGCGAGTGGATGAGGATTTGTGATTTGTGATTTGTGATTTGTGATTGAGCTCTCTTTCGGGGAGCAGGTAATCCAGTCTATTCCTTCAGGAAGGGGATGAGTGCCGTTCGTCTCGATGCAGATATAGAAACCGGCTTTGTGCAGAGCGTCAATGAGCGGTTGGTCCACCTGCAGACTTGGTTCTCCGCCAGTGAGCACGCACATCTTCCGTCGCTCATTAGGCGTGTCGTACAAATCCAGCATCGTGCTCACGATCTGCTCAGCCGTCATCGGCGTAGAGTCCGTAAAATCCGTGTCACACCACGGGCAGCGCAGGTTACATCCGCTAAAACGAACAAACACAGCGGGAATTCCGCTGTGCGCACCTTCACCCTGCAAGGTAAAGAATATTTCGTTGACTCTGTACATGTGACGATGGACACAGGACAATAGACAATAGACTTTTAGCGTTAGCGGTCTAATTCATAAATAGCGACGTTGCCTTCGGATTCTTGGACGGAGACTTTATAGCAGTTCTCTACATGGTCACAAATCCATTTCGCAATGTTCTCTGCTGAAGGATTGACATCCAGTACCTTGTTGATATATTTATGGTCGAAGGTATCCTTCACAATCCGTTTGATGTGCGTGAAATCAGTCACCATTCCGTCGGCGTTCAGTTTCTCCGCCTTGCAATACACCACAATAATCCAGTTGTGGCCATGCAACTCCTCACATTTGCTTTCGTACGACAGCATTAAGTTATGCGCCGCCGATATCTCTATTGTTTTTTGTACAAAAAACATGATTCAAAGATTCAAAGATTCAAAATTAATTGTCGTAGATAGTGGTGTCTTCAATGCCGGCTTGGGCGAGCGCCTCTTTGCGCTCGCGGCACGTACCACAGACGCCACAGTGGTGTTCGCCACCTTTGTAGCAACTCCATGTCTCAGCATAGTTAATGCCCAGTTCTTTTCCTTTGGCTGCAATCTCCGCCTTGGTCAGGTGGGTATACGGCGTAAGGAGTTGCACGCCATTCCATGTGCCATAATGGACAGCATTATTCATCGCCTCGACGAACTCAGGCCTACAATCCGGATAGATGGCATGGTCTCCGGCATGGTTAGCAAGCATGATATACTGGAACTTGTTGTTCTCCGCAATACCGGCCGCAATAGAAAGCATAATGCCGTTGCGAAAAGGCACGACGGTTGACTTCATATTCTCCTCATCGTAGTTACCCTCCGGAATAGCATCGGCACCGGCGAGCAGGGAAGAACGGAAGAACTGCTTGATAAACGGCAGACGGATGATCATATGCGGTATATTGAGACGCTCACAGTGCAGTTTGGCAAACGCTAACTCATTGTCATTGTGGTTACTGCCATAATGGAACGAGACAGCCATACCAATACGGTGTTGATACTCGTAGAGCAACGTGGTGGAGTCCAAACCGCCGGATAAAACAATCAAACTATCTTTCATAAGCCTTACTAAATTGCTCACGCAGACGCAGTGCCTTCAATTCCTGGTGCTCGGCGTCCGCATAGTTGGCAAAGGGGTAGATGCTGATACCTCCGCGGGGCATAAAGTAGCCGGTGACCTCCAGATATTTCGGGTCCATCAGCGCCACAAGGTCCTTCATTATAATGTTCACGCAATCCTCGTGAAAATCGCCGTGGTTGCGGAAGGAGAAGAGGTACAGCTTGAGGCTTTTGCTCTCCACCATTCGCTCGCGCGGGATATAACTGATATAGATATGTCCGAAGTCCGGTTGCCCTGTTTTCGGGCATAATGTGGTGAACTCGGGACAATTGAACGTCACGAGATACTCGTTCTCCGGATGTTTGTTCTCAAAAGTCTCCAGCACGGCAGGATTATAGTTGTCGCTATACTGCGTGTGCTGGTTTCCAAGCAAGGTGACGCCTTGCAACTCTTTCTCAGTTCGCATACCTGTTATCAGCGCATTATTTTGATTGTTCCGCCGTTTTCGGTTACAACGATATACATGCCGTGCGGCAGTTCCATCGTGTAGACAT
Source organism: uncultured Bacteroidales bacterium (assembly GCA_900317345.1). GTDB lineage: Bacteria > Bacteroidota > Bacteroidia > Bacteroidales > Paludibacteraceae > Colicola. The sequence goes on from ONGK01000020.1 coordinate 2,932, forward strand.
CCTCGTTTGTGGTGGCCACCTTACGACCATAGATATCGAAGATGTTCACCCATTGCCCTGCGGTATATACCTCATCGATGCCTTGCGGTTTCGTAATGGTGAGTTGCAAGGTATACGGGCGACGGTTGACGTAGTCGGTCACGACGAAGGTATTTGTTATATAGTTCGCGAAGCGCAAGTCGAGCACTTCGTCTGCGCCAGGCACGACATGTGTCTTCGGGTTATCAACAGTTATAACGGGAGTCACAGCTGCCAAACTGTCTGCATCCACGTATTCTTTCTCTGTCAGCGACAATACAATCAAATCGTTCGTCTGGTCAATCGTTGCAGAGTGGCCGGCCACAGCGAATGAATTCATCTGCAGCGTCGGAGCCGTAATAGTAGTAGAAGCCGGGCTCAACAGATAGTCAATAATTCCGTCAATCAGTTTCTTACCCTCGGCTGTTAATGTCACTTCGCGCGCCAGCGGCAGGCAGATATATTTACTATGTCCTTGCACAGGCGGAATCTCATGGATAGCCGTCTGGAGCGGTCCCTCCTCGTAATACCCTTCTCCTCGTGTGTGCGCCGTGGCCAGACAGAGGGAGGCAATATCGCTCGGCATATTGTTGACATCAATCGGCATGACGCCGTTCTTCGCATATTGATCAACTATCTTGACCGTTTTACCGTCCGTCGGCGAACTCATTTTGCTGAATATCGGGTGCCCGGATTGCTCGATGATGATGCTGCATCCTTGTCTGTTCTTGTCTGCATCGACAGCTCCGTTGTTCGGATCACCCCAGCCAAGACGTTTCTCATCTTTGCCATATGTAAAGCCGTTGAGATTCAGTATTGGCAGACCGGTTCTGCTTTGGATAAGCTGAATTATCTCAGGATTGTTAGCATCTACGTCCTGCGAGATAAGAATCCATTTGAATTTATTATACTCGGACGGTTGGCGTTTGCCCGCACTCGTTGCTTTGAGCGGGAAGAGATTACGACTGCCCGTCATATATTGATACACTCCGTCCTTTTCGTACGCCTTGGTGTTCTTATAGAGATACAGGATTGCGTTAGCGGGGATATCCGACGCTTTGACAACCAGTGTATCGGTGATGCTATTACCGCCCAGTACCGTAACAGTATATATGAACGTACCGGTAGAGGTCGGCGTACCAAAGATGGAATAAATACCTTCTGAGCTGCTACCGCCGTTAATGCCGCCCGGTGCATTATTGTTTTTCCAACTCAACGTGATATCATCCGCCGAGAGTGCATGGTACGAGAAATTGATATCATCAATACTCATTCCCTGATAACCTTCTGCGTAGGTTTCGGTCAACGCTTTGATATCCGACTGAACCGTAATCTTACCGGGGAGGCTACCTGTGAGCGTGTTGTTGAAATAGGTGTTAATATGGAAGTTATAAACGCCCGTCGGACAGTTAGCAGTACCGGTCACAACAAGTGTGTCGCCCACAGCGCCCTGACCACGTGTCTCCAGAGAAATATCGGCTACCGTATCAGTACCTTCCCATTCGAGTTTAGTCTCTGCACCTGCAATGCTATTGTATTTGGTGTAATAGGTGATGGGACGCATAGCCGTAGTCTGCAGGATAACCTGTGTCGAATCATTACCTTTTAGGTGTTTGGTGAACGGCACTTGTGCTACGCGGAGAGAGAATGAGGTCAATTTACTACTGCTGGTAACTCCGCTTTTGATAGCTATTCGTATCACGTGCTCGTTAGGCGTTATATCATAACGGTGAATCTTATAAGTAGCTTCAGGACTTACTTGTGTTTGTTGCACACCATCAATATAAACATGGAAATATTTATCTTTGTCCGTTCCATTATCTTTTCCGTAGAAAGAGAATTGGTCGTAGCCTTTAACGTGGAATACTATTGAGTCATTGTTCTGCATACTAACGCTTCTTATAGAAGTTTCATATTCATCCGCTTTGGAAGCGTTCGTATCTCCTCCGTGGTTTGATGAAGTAGCTATGCTAAACCAACCATCTTTGGCAGTAGCATTTTGTTTATCATTGCTGGTTGATATAATTCCTGCTTTGTCTATATTCCCGGTTGATACACCGAGGTTATCTTCATCGCGATTTATATAGTACACCTCATATTCGCGGTTAGCAAAAACAATTAAATTAGCCCCATAACCTCCATCTTTCGGATTGCCTTCATATGTGCCCGGCGCGTGAAGAGTAAGCGTGGTATAAGGAACAGGAGGAGCATCAGTAACTGTCACGGAACAGGTTGCAGTTTTTTGACCATCAACGGTAGTTACGGTAATAATTGCCGTACCCGCTGTCACACCAGTAACGGTACCGTTGCTCACGGTAGCAACAGCAGTATTGTTGGAGGACCAACTGACAGAAGGATCTGTTACATCAGTAGGAAGAACAGTTGGAGTCAAAGTCGAATTAGCACCAACCTGCAGATTAAGTTGGGTCTTGTCCAAAGACACGCTGGTCGGATGTACAACCGGAACTTCCGTAATAGTTACAGCATAAGTCATTTGCTCGCCTGTCGTACTATTCGTGAATGTGTAATTGACTGCTCCATTGCTGAAGTTCTGTGCTCCTTGAGGAGTCCATGAACTGATGTTATTTCCGGTGAAGGTCGGAGTGATTGCTGTAAGACCTGTACCTTGAGCAACCTTACCGGTAATGGTCTTGTTTACTTCGTCAATCGTAGCCGTCCCTGCAATATTAGCCCAAGTTGCAGTTAGCACTTTCGGATATGATGAAGCAACTGTAAAATTGATGGTATACGTAAGAGAAGTGGTACCATCCTCAGCCGTTACAACAACTGTGGTCGCTCCGGGAAGACTTGTAGCCTGAGTTATAACCGGGTTGGAAGCCTTGGAGTCGTTCTTTTCAGCCGTTACAGTAGGAACTATTGTCGTGCCGGCAGGCAACTCTACATTGTAGGTGTAAGTAGATGGCGAGAAACTCGGTACACTTGTATTGCCATATTTAAGGCTCTTCAGCGTAGCGTCAGTAGAAGGACCTGCTTGATACGTCACAGCTAAATTATCTATTGCGGCGTATTTGCCCGAAGAAGAAGCATACAAAACAAGTTGTATATGACCAGTAGTGGCAGGGCTTATAGCACTATTTGAAACACCCCATTTATTTGTACCTCCAGTATTAAAATTATCTTTGGTAGTGTAGTTGGTGTAAATGTTTTTGACCACCACACCATTGTCATCAACGATGTTTAATGTAAAGTTAGGCTTACTATTATCGTTGGCAACTGCATCAAAGGTGATATTGGAGATATTGTTGTACGATGCTGCACTTGTCACAGTAAGTGTTATCCCACTTTTGTTCTCAAAAACAAAGTACATGTATTTTCCGCTTTTCGCAGAAAACCTACTTGGCGTTTCAATAGTGCAATCTCCATTGCCACCGCTGGGCACGTTTTTAGTTACTGTCCAGTCGGTTGTCAGAGGCACTCCATCATCGAACGTGTACGTTTTCTGCGCAAAGACACTACTGGACAAAGTTGCAAGAACTGTTAAAACCAATAATTTAATGTTTCTCATATTTTTATGTATTATGTTCGAGTTATATTAATGATTTCATAATCAAAAGTGTATCCGACTTGAGTCCGATATGAGTCCGACTTGAGTCCGATATGAATCGTCGCATTTTTTCACGCTGCAAAATTACTACTTTTTTTGCATATGCGTGTGCATATATTAAAAAAATGTGTGTAAAAATTGACACTTTTCACAAAAATCTTTACCTCTGAGCCGAATTTATTTGCATATGTGAGATTTTTTTTGTACCTTTGTGCGGTTTTTTTGCAAAACCGAACAAATAACGGGCATAACAAACAACATCAATATAAGTAACAAACAATTTTGAATATTTTGAAGAAGATGAAGAAATCCATTTTATCGGTGGCGCTCTGCATGCTGGCAACGCTTACCATGACGGCTCAGTCGGTGGATAAGGCGAAAGTGACGACGAACGCTGATGCTGCTGCAAAAGCCGGCGAAGATTTGAAGAAGTTGGAGAATGCCGAGAAGGCGTGGAAATTTGATGGTACGGTCGGTCTGAATGCCGCTGCTACAGGTCTGGTTAACTGGGCTGCAGGTGGTAAGAACAATGTGAACGGCATCGTGTATGCGAAGTTACACCTGCTTTACCACAAGAACGCCTTTGCATGGGAGACAAACTTTGATACCGATTTCGGAATGACATGGATTGAACAGAAAGAGGATGCGTTCCAGAAATCAAGCGATAATATCAAGCTGGCTACCAAACTCGGATGGGAGTTCAAGACGAATTGGTATCTGACTGTTCTCGGTTCGTTCCAGAGCCAGTATGCGCTGGGACGTGAGTACCTCGACGGTTACAATCCGATTGGTTCGAAATGGTTAGCTCCTTCCTATACGGACTTCTCTATCGGTATCGACTGGAAGAAGAGCTACAAGGGCGCTGATTTCTCGATTTATCTCTCTCCTGTTGCAGGTCGTGTCACGACTGCTTATATCGGCGAGAATTGGAACAAGAAATACACGCGTGAGGCAGCACTTGGTACATATCAGCACGCCATCGATTATGCCGATAATCCTGCTGATAAAGCAGCTGCTCAGGCGGCATATGACGCAGCGGCAGAAGCTTACGACAACAATTATCCTTTCGACGGATACGATTTCTATTGCCAGTCGCACAATGACTTGCGCAGTCGCTTGCAGGAGAAATATGGCACATATGTATATAACCAAGAGGGTGATCGAGTCTTCCGCAATGCCCGTGCAGAGTTCGGTTTGAGTTTCAAGGGTGCTATTGCCTATACTTATCAGGACTTCAAACTGAGCACGACTTTGGCACTCTTCACGCCGTACCAAGGCAAGGGCTTCAATGTCAAAGAGGCATGGGAAGCTGCCAACCCCGGTGGCACATACACCGGTTACTACGAATGGTCGAACAACAACCGTTACTTCGGTCATTTTGATGTGGATTGGGATGTGGCGCTCAGTTATCAGTTCCTCAAGTGTCTGCAAGTAACACTTTCGACGAGCCTGAAATACTATCCCGGTACGCTTATTGCGAATAAAGAAGGCGTAGAGGCAGAGCGTTGCCAATTCAAGGGAATCATTGGTCTCGGTGTAGGATATAGCTTTTAAGACCGCTGCGCTCAAAGTAGAAAGAACGCTTTGCTCAAAGACAAAAGCCTAATTTCTTATCCATGCAAGCATTAGATGAACTCTCGCAGAATTTGCACACCTTGCTGGGGCGCTATGCGGCGTTGCAGCAGGAGAATGCGGCGTTGCGGGAGGACATTGAGAAGCAGCGGCAAGAACTGATTCGGACGCATAGCGAACTGCTCGAATTGCAGCAGAAGAACCGCCGCATGGCATTAGCCGGAGCGATGAGTTCGGCTGAGACTGCGGAGGATGCCACGAAACGAATCAATGCACTCATAGCACAAGTGGATAGAGCTATTAGCGCCTTGCGGCGCTGACCGGCGTTGCCTAAAAGAAAAAAATGAATACGGACAAGCAACATATAAATCTTCATCTGGATGCACATACCGTGGGTCTGGATGTGCCGCGTGAGCAAGAACCAAACTACCGCAAAGCGGCAGAACTGCTTAATAGGCGTTATCAGTATTACCTCAAACTGCGTCCGAACGCTTCGGCTGAGCAGTTATGGATGTACACGGCGCTGGAAGTGGCGGTGGCGTTGCAGTCGGACGCCCGCGAGAAAAGCATTGCGCCCATAGAGAAAGCACTAAATGAATTAAACCAACTAATTACTAACACGATAAAACAATGACAATCACAACAATTATCATCGGAGTAGCCGGACTCCTGCTGGGAGCAGGTGGCTATTACCTTGTTGCCCGCGTTTCTGCCGCTAATCTCATGAAGAAGGCGGAAGAAGAAGCCGAGGTAATGAAGAAAAACAAGATTGTTGAGGCCAAGGAGAAATTTATCGCCCTGAAACTGGAGCACGACAATACCGTACGTGAGCAGGACAAACGCATTCAACAGCAGGAGCAGCGTTTGCAACAACGCGAGCAACAGCTCAACCAGCGTCAAGGCGAAGTTCAACGCACCCTCAACGAAGCGAACCAGAAACTGCAAGGTATCGAGCAGCGTCAGCAAGCGCTGGACTACCGTCAGCAGGAGATTGAGAAGATGCATCAGCAGGCTGAGCGCCAATTGGAACAGCTCAGCGGCATGAGTGCCGAAGAGGCAAAAGTGCAACTGGTGGAAGCGCTCAAAGATGAAGCCAAGACAGCAGCAATGTCCTATGTGAATGAAATCATGGACAATGCCCGTCTGGAGGCCAACAAAGAGGCAAAGAAAATCATCATCCAGACCATTCAGCGTGTAGCGTCTGAGACCGCCGCAGAGAGCACCGTGTCCGTCTTCCATATAGAGAATGACGAAGTCAAAGGTCGTATCATCGGTCGTGAAGGACGAAACATCCGTGCGCTGGAAGCAGCTACGGGTGTGGAGATTGTGGTGGATGACACACCGGAAGCTATCACGCTTTCTGCCTTCGACCCTGTGCGCCGTGAGATAGCGCGCCTTGCGCTTCACCAACTCGTGCAGGACGGACGTATCCACCCTGCGCGTATCGAAGAGGTCGTAGCAAAAGTGACCAAACAAGTGGAGGACGAGATTATCGAAGTGGGAAAACGAACCACAATCGACCTTGGTATCCATGGTCTGCACCCCGAACTGGTGCGTCTGGTAGGTAAGATGAAATACCGCTCTTCGTATGGTCAGAACCTGCTGCAGCACAGCCGTGAGACGGCGAACCTCTGCGCAGCCATGGCAGGTGAGTTAGGACTGAATGTGAAAGCTGCCAAGCGTGCCGGATTGCTGCACGACCTTGGTAAAGTGGCGGAGGACGATGTAGAACTGCCGCACGCAGAACTCGGTATGAAGCTCTGTGAGAAATACGGCGAGAAACCCGATATCTGCAATGCTGTCGGAGCTCACCATGACGAGTGCGAGATGAAGTCGCTTATCGCGCCGATTGTGCAGGCTTGCGATGCTATCTCCGGTGCCCGTCCGGGCGCACGCCGTGAGATTGTGGAGAGTTATGTGAAGCGTCTCAAAGACCTGGAGAACCTCGCAATGTCGTTCCCGGGCGTTGTGAAGACTTACGCTCTGCAGGCAGGCCGCGAACTGCGCGTCATCGTAGGCGCAGACAAGATCTCCGACAAGGATACCGAGTTGCTCTCGTTCGATTTGGCAAAGCGCATCCAGGATGAGATGACCTATCCGGGACAGGTCAAAGTGACTGTCATCCGCGAGGTGCGCGCTATCAATGTAGCGAAATAGCAGAAAGAGAAAAGACCGCGGCATAGCCGCTCAAAAGACAAAAGATAAAGGACTTCCGCCTTAGAGGTAGAAGTCCTTTGTTAATTCCTGGTAGTCGCGGCTTCGTCCGCCTTTGTCATCTTCGAGGATGAGTGTGTCTTCTTTTGGCGAGATTGCGAGCGGTCGTCGAGAGGTCGTCGACTTCTCAAATTGAAGCAGAACCCTTCTCACCGGTTTTGACTCCTTACTATATACGCGCGTGACGTGCGTGAGCGACAAACCGTGCGGCGTTGTCTTTTCGCGCACTTCCGCTTCCGCCTCAGCAGGCAGTATGAGCGCCAATTGTCCGTCTTCCGTCAACAGCCGTGCGCTGTGCTGCAGCAATTCGACATAGGAAAGCGTGTCTGTATGACGCGCGGTCTGACGTCCTTTGTCCGGGTTCTTGAGGCTATTTTGGAAATACGGCGGGTTAGATACAATCAGTTCGTATGGTCCGCTTTGCCAGTCCTGTAAGGGCGAGACGAAAGCGTCAAGACGGTCAGACCAAGGCGAATGAATGAAGTTCTCTCTTGCCTGCTCTACCGCCGCATCGTCAATGTCGATGGCGTCTATTTGTGCTTCCGGGCAACGCTGCGCCAACATCAGCGCAACGAGTCCGCTACCGGTGCCGACATCTAAGACACGATGAATTGGCCAATGGTCAATGGCTAACGGCCAACAGCCAATCAGCACGCCGTCCGTGCCTACTTTCATGGCGCAACGGCTGTCTTCAACGAAAAACTGTTTAAAGCGGAAGCTCATCCCTATTCACGTATCACCAATTCGTGGTGGCAACAATCGCCATGGCTGTGCTCGTGGTACTCTATCACACAATGTACTGCCAGATAGACGCCCAAGATGAGGAACAATACCGCGCAAATATGACGGAACCATTTCTCGAAGGTCTGCAAGTTACTGGTCAGTTTGCCGATGCTAACCGCACTGTAACTTACCAGCCACGCAATCAGCATAATAGGCAGACCTGTGCCGAGACCGAAAACCACCGGCATCAGCCAGTTCCAGCTGCTCGGAAGCGTCAGCGTGATATCAATCATCGTCAGGAAATAGACGAGTCGGTGCGGACAGAAAGCGATGGCAAAGAAAATACCGAGGATGAAGGACCATAGCCAGCTCTCCTTGCTATCGGTCTCTTTGAGCCATTTGCTGATGCCGTGGTCGTGCTCATGGTGATGATGGCCGCTGAAAAGCAGCACAATACCGCATATGAGCATGAAACCCGCCAATATCGGTTCACCCCAATGCGAGAGCACATGCTGGATGCCCGCTGTCTGCGCGCCCATGAGGAATGGGATGCTGAGTAACACGTATGTCGCCAACTTGCCCAGCACGAACATCAGTCCGTTGGTCAGCACAAGCCGTTTGTTGTTTATCTCCTTGTCAATGTAACTGATGGCAGTGATGCTGGTCATCAGTGTACAAGGGTCCAGAATGGTCAGCAAGCCAAGCAGTAAAGCCGTTAAAATCTGTATCATGTGTGTCAATTCTCAAAAACGGGTGCAAAGGTACGCTTTTTTCTCCACATACGCAAGACAAAAGTTAAAATAAATTTGCATATATGAAAAAAATGTAGTACCTTTGCAGCGCAAAGGTTGAACAAAACAACTATCGCTGAGCTCTGCAGCGTAAAAAAGAGAGTACATGTTGATAATAATTAGCGTTTGCTATTTGTTCGTAACACGCCTTGGAACTTAGGAAACTTCAAATCGTGTAAATGTCGGAACAAACAAAGCAAACGTCCGCGTGTAGCGTGGACGTTTCTTGTTGACATTTACAGGTAATCCTAAGACCTCAAGGCGTGGACAAGAACCGTCCATGCTTTTTTATGCGTGACGCTTGCCAAAAGTGCTGCAAAAGTACAATAAATATATGGAATAAACAAACGCTCGAATAATAAGGACTAAAAAGAACTTTGCACAAGTGAAAGAAAAGCAGTACTTTTGCAGACGAAAAGTGCTACAACGACAAACAACATCTTATTAGGCTAATATCAACGAAAAGTATATATATACATAGTATATATATAGTAAAAGGCACAAAAATGACAAAAAATAGCAAGTATCATATGGTTATCCTATGGGTATGATATGGGTATCCTATGGTAAGGGAAGCATACACACAGGTAAATGGGTGCTTTTTACCACAGGAATGAGTGCCGTAAAAGAAACTACTGATGACACATAAAACACAAATTTACAGTATAATTGAATCTTCTGAAAAACCGATAATTTTACCATTAATATCATGAAAGGATTATCATTCTCACTAAAACGCGCAGTAGGAATCAGCGGATTGAAAACCAAAGTCGCCCGCAAAGTAGGGATTCCAACAACCAAACAAGGCCTCGAACGTAAAGTAGGGCAAACAATAATTTCCACTATAACTGGCAAAAAGATGTTCAAATAAATTAATCGTATGGAAAAAGAATTAATGCAGATTCAGCAAGGAACATATGCAGAAGATATTATAAGTCCTCGAGAAGCAATGTTATTAGCAGAGCAATGGCACATTAAACTGCCGGAAAATTCTGTCACATCCTCTCATCGTAATCTTAATAAAGATGAGTGGAATAGACATATTGATGAGGACTTCTCTGATTTTGACATAGTTAGACATTGTGTCCTCAATTGTTTAGCAGGTTATCGAGTAGAAGACCAAGAACGTAACAAAGCAGGTATGTTATACATTAATGTACTTAAATTGCCATACGAATCAATGTTCGAACGCGCCAATATTGTAATTGTTCGAGATACTCTGATAGAGTGGAACATGAATACTCGTGGAGCAAAATTAGAAAAAGAAGATAGGTTTATAGAATTAATACAGAACGTCAAACCTATATTTGACCAACTGAATCAGTATACATTACTCGATTTTATTAACGAATCAAAATGTAAAGAGATAGAGAAACTTTTATGCGAATTATATAGAACATTGAAGATTTCAATAAATAATCCGTTTGTTACAACATCTAAAACTTTGCATTTTTATATGCCGCAATTGTTTATTCCAATTGATAGAACATACACCGTGAATTATTTCACGAATTACAGAGGAGCCGATTTACCAAATAAAGAAAATAAAAAAGATTTGGTTAAATGGGCAATAAGTTTTCATAAACTATTAGCACAATTATACTATCGTTTTGAAGAAGACTTTAATGAATTATCGACTCAAACAAAAATACCCGTTACTAAGCTATTAGACGATGTTCTCATCGGATTTGCAATATATAGACGTTCTTATTGTGCAAAATTCGATCCTCACAAATATATCAAGATTTTAACGTGATATATATATTATTAACTTTATTGAAGTTATGAAGAATGAGCTTTATTATCGTCCAGAATGGACATGTGGTAGATATAACGCGACCAAGCATGTTGCGATAATGTTTAATCTCATTTCAAATGGAGAATATTTCTTTGAGAATGAGTCGGCTGATGTCATTGGTGTGATACTGAAAGCAGGTCGCAACGGTGAAGTTTCTATAGCAAATTTATCCGAAACATTAAATATTACTAAGGAATCCATGGCTCCATTTTTCAAGTCACTAATGGAGATAGGGCTTTTGTCTGATATATGCCCTACAGAGAGTGATATTAATGCATATAGAAATCTTTGCATTGCTCAACCTAATAAAACGACATATATCGGAGAGAATGCGGAACATTATCTTCAATGTGACATTAGCACCGTAGAACAAGCCTATAGTGAAGCCGTACGTGATTGTACCGAAGTAACATCTGTAGTGTTTGAACTTACTTATCGCTGTAGTGAAAAATGTTTGCATTGTTACAATGTGGGAGCTACACGAAATGATTCGGAAGTAAGTGGAAGGGGCTCTTTAGCAGAGCTAACACTTGAAGAGTATAAACGTATTATTGATGAAATGTACGATGCAGGGCTTGTCACTGCAACTTTAACGGGTGGAGATCCTTTTGCGAATAAAAATGTATGGAACATTCTGGAATATCTCTATGAAAAAGATGTTGCAGTTACAATTCTTACCAACGGACAACAACTTACAAATCAAATAGATCGTCTTGCTAATTTGTATCCAAGAAGTGTCCGGCTTTCGTTGTATGCAGCAGATTCAAAAGCACATGATTATATCACCAGAAAAGATGGCTCATGGCAGATAACTATAGATGTTATAAGAGCACTCAAAACATTATCTATTCCAGTAATAATTAATTGTGTTTTAATGAGACCAGGGGTAAAGTCGTACATGGGATTGAAGTCTATCGCAGAAAACATGAAATGTCCGATTATATTTGATTATGGTGTAGTAGACTCTATTGAGGGAGATGTATGTGCCACTCATCATTTAAGATTGACTCCTCAAGAATTAGAAATTGTACTGCTTGATTCAGATATTGAGCCTAATATCCTAGATTATGATGTGCGCAAAAGTTTTGTGCCTGCTATAGGGGTGCCTTGTATGGCTGGAAGAGGAACATTTGATGTTACTCCAGATGGGAAACTGATTCCTTGCATTTCTATGCACCTTGTATTGGGAGATTTGAAAAAACAGAATTTTCACTTGATTATCCAGGATAACACAAAATTAAAAATATTGTTGAAATCTCCTGAATCAAAATATGTGGGCTGTGGAAAATATAACTATTGTAAATGTTGCATATTTTGCGCAGGAAATAGTTTTTCGGAACATGGTTCGCCTTTCAGTGCAAACGAAAACAACTGCTATCTTGCTAAAAACCGATATAAAATAATAGAGAAAATAAAATCGGGTATGAGTATTCCTGATAATAAGGCGATATATGATTGTATCGCAGGATTGCCAGAATATACATTTCCTAAAATGCATATAGAATATCGTAAAGTGGGCAAATGAGGTCCCTTAAATCCTCTTTAATACTAAATATAAATCATTATGAGAACTGTAGATTTGAAAGTTAGTATGGGCGTATGTAACCCTGTCTCTGGCAAAAAATGCCTCACTGACTCGCATTGCACAATTAACAGAAAACACTAATTATCTGTAAATTTGTCTATCAAGGCAGGCGGGCTTGATCGCTCACCTGCTAACTAAAAAATGTATAACTTTAAAATATTAACATTATGAGTAATTTATCTTCAGAAGAAAGACAACGTCTGCGCGAAGCGGAAAGAGCACTCAGAGAGGAAATACGTGAACAAGAACGTTTGCGCGATGAAGCCGCAAAAGGCTTAAAGAGTCTAATTAACCAAGCCTTGGATGCTGGCCAAGAACCTTCAGCATCAGTAAAGAAACATGCTAAGGCAAATAAGTTAAACTATGATGAGATATACCAAGAGGTATTAGAAGAAAGAAAAGAGGAAGAGGAAAGAGTAGTTCAAAGAGAAAAAGAGAAAGAATTACGGGCAATCATAATGCACTATCTTTTAGAAAAGACAAAATTAAGTCGAGATGAAATGCGCGCGGAAATCCTCGTTAACTATAATGTTCCAAAGGACACATACGTTAAAGTGGAATCTAAAACACTGAATGACACGTACTCATCGTGGATTGCATGTCTTGTTCAAAATCCACAGGATGTGAATCGTGAATGTTTGGATAATCTAGCACGGATTCTAGACAAAAATATCGATAGCGATGTTCAAGATTTTATCCGTAAGCAAGATAAAGCGAAACACGAAGCTCAAAAAAAAGCTACTATTAAGAAAATCCTATGGGGAGTAACAGCAGGATTAATCGTACTACAAATAGTGTTTTGGGGCTGGTGGGCGATTTTGACAGGTTTGGTAACATTAATTATTGCTGGCATAATTCACCTTGTTCGCCTTACGTAAGAAAGTGTACGATATAGCCACAATAGTTGGCGCGAGATTGTCAGAGCAGTCCCACGTAACGAATATCTCAAAGCCAGATATATTGTGAAATAACAAATAATTATTAACCTTAAAATTTATATTATTATGGAAGGATTAGATTTAGAAAGAAATGTAGCTACTATTGCTCAAGGCGTTATTTCTCTGCGTGACGTGGATTTGTCAGAAGCAGAAGAATGCGCCAAACTCATTATTCCTGAAGGTGTGAAATGTATTTGTCGTGGGGAGATTGAGTTGGAAAATCTGGAATCTATTGAATTCCCAGAAAGTCTTAAAGTCATCGAAGAAGAGGCTTTGGATGAGTGTCCTAACTTAAATGCCGAAACGTTAGCTGCTGTCAAGAGAATTCAAGAGAATCAAATCATTAACAAGGACAAGACCTATATTTTCGTTGATCCTACTGATGAGTTCGATGATTACGATGAGGTGCTTGACGAATGGCTGGACGAACAAGGCTATTTCGAAGAGGGTAAGTTGGATCCCGAAGCGGATACCGAACATCGTGAACAAGATTGTATAGAACTCCTCGGCAAATATGAAGAAGAGGAACTATTTGATTATGAGAAGGTAAAAGGAATCAACTTGGGGCGCCCTGGTCTTTACATAGAAGATGCTGAAGCGCAGCTTTACTCCTTAGTTTGGCGCGGAGAACGAATTCTACGTTTCGAATAATTAAACAACTCAGGCGGGCTAAAGCTCGCCTGAGTTGTTGTTACCCGGTATGGGCAATTGATTTTGATGGATTAATGCTTTTCTGCATTCTCGATAGCAAGTAAGGGGCAAGTAAGAGGCAATACCTACTCGTTAGAAGTATTCCCTTACTGCAAATTCATATTGGTCGATGAAAATTTGCTTAAAAACATACAAGTAAAAAGGACCAAAAAGGACTTTGCGTATGTCCGTAAAATGCTGTACCTTTGCGGCAAATTTCGATGCGGATTCCGAAAAGCTATAACAGAGTAGGAGAAACAAACAATCTATTTATTATGAAAAAAATTAAAATGATAACCGTAGCTATTTTAGCCGGTTTAATGTGTATCGCTTGTACACCGAAAAAAGAAAAACTATTGTGCGCTTACGAAGAGGCTTGCCAAAAAGGAGATGCAATCGCAGCCATGAAAGTGATTTCTGAAATGGAAAAAGAATTTGGCAGTATGGAGGCATTAGATTCTGTTTATACAGGAGCAGATCAAACACGCGTGGAAGCCGCGACCGCCATTCTGGAGCAAAAAGTTGCACAACAGGCGATGGAGCAATTAAATGGCACTATGGAACAAGTTAATAAAGCAAGAAAAGGTTATTCATTTGATGATGAAGATGATGATGAATAACAAACAAGGCGGGGGAGTTTTGGGCTCCCCCGCTTAGTTCATTTAAATAATTATAAAAAAGAGCCTCAAAGAATTTGCATATATCGAAAAATTATAGTATCTTTGCACCGAATATGAATAAATACGCACCGGAAATAGCAACTCTTCGGATGGATATTGAGCGCGAGGTGAAGCGCAAAATCCGTACGCCGTATGATTTTGAGTTTCTTGCGGGCGTAGTATGGGAACGTCTGCACGAGAATATTTCTCCTACCACGCTCAAACGTCTGTGGGGCTATATCGACGGCGCAGACACGACTCGTCGCACTACGCTCTGCCTACTCTCACGGTTCTTGGGCTACGATGATTGGGAGACCTATTTGGCGGCACTTTCGAATCGGACGGACGTTGAAAGTGAAACATTTGCCGGAGAAGGACTGAATATAGATGATTTGCAGCCGGGCGAATACGTGGAAGTAACATGGTTGCCGAACAGGCGTTGCGTCTTTCTCTATGAAGGCGACGCGCATTTTACGGTGACGCAAGCGGAGAATGCCAAATTGCATGTTGGCGACCGATTTGAGGCGGCATGTTTTATTATCGGCAAGCCGCTCTATATCGACCGCCTTGTGCGAGGCGATGAACCTCCGACAGCTTATGTGGCCGGCGCCAAGAACGGGCTGTTGAAAGTAGAACGAATAAACGAATGAACGAATCATCTTCTGCATTCATAGTTCCTACTGATTTCTCGTCAGAATGGCGGGACATTACTCTCGTGCAGGAGCGTACACACTCGCTCGTCTATACAGCAACGCGTTACGGACGGCGATATATACTCAAAGCTATTGCGCCGGCATATGCCTCTCTGACGGACCATCAATTGCAGCAAGAGCAGGAATTCCAACTCGGTATTCAGCTCGTGCATCCAAACATTGCCGCCACATATTCCTTAGAGACGATCGATGGCGTCGGCCGATGTATCGTGCAGGAATGGATTGACGGTGTGACATTAGGCGAGTGGCTGCAGACGAAGCCAACGAAAGGAGCGCAGGAACGGGTTTTTGAGCAACTATTGGATGCATTGGAGTACTTGCACGGGCTGCAACTGGTTCACCATGATTTGAAAGCAGACAATATCCTTATTACACGAAATGGCGCGAACGTCAAACTGATTGATTTCGGGCTTTCTGCCGTTGATGCCATATTATCGCCGGTTAGCAACAATCCGCAAACGGACATACAAGCCTTACGTCGATTGCTTCCATCATTTTTTCCGGCAGGACAATTTGATACCATTCCGGCCTTGCGCAAAGCCATCCTACGCCGCAAACGGATTGCACAAATGCTGCCCGTGTTATTCTCAATCATACTACTGAGCTCAGCAGCGTTTTTCTTCTATCTCGCTTGGCATGAACGGTACGCCGAGCAACAGCGATTCGAACAAATGACCAGAGTTGTTGACACGCATATTGCGCAGGAACGGGAGTTGATTATGGAATTGGTCAACCGCCCTGATTCATTTGATAGACATAGTTCCGCAGATATGATGGCTTTTGCTGCATACCTCAGTGAATATACCCAAATGCGTCAACGGCAATGGGAGATAAGGGACTCGCTGGTTGAGACATATCCGGAGAATGATGTGTTGCGCGAACAATTCTTTACACGTTGGGGACATAAGGAATTGGAGTTGGACAAAGAATTTTATCCTCAATTGCTGGGTAAACAAAAATAAAAGAGCTGAAAGCGGACCGAAAAACGCAAAATATAGCAGTTTTTTGCAATAAATGCATGCAAAATTGCAAAAGTTCTTGCACATGTCATTTTTTTGTTGTAACTTTGCAGCCGTTTTTGTCGCGTAGTAGTTCTTATCTCGCTTTGCTCGAACGATTTACTACCCGCGACGATGCAAAGCATAGCGTAGTTCTCCCTCGTTACACTCGGTCGGACTACTACGCAAAGCATAGCGTAGTTCTCCCTCGTTACACTCGGTCGGACTACTACGCCGCGGGTAGTAGTTCAGCCCGGTTAGAATGCCTGCTTTGGGAGCAGGAGGTCGTGAGTTCGAATCTCGCCTACCCGACGAACCGATGACAAAAAGGACCACGCGAGTGGTTCTTTTGCAATTAAAAGATGTACAAGGCCATATTCATAGACATCGACGATACATTGCTCGACTACGTACCTTGCTGTCGGGAAGCCTATGATACGGCAATGCCGGACCATCCGGAGCATTTCCAGTTGTTCTTCGATATCGCGGGACGGCTGTTCTCCGAGGCGAAGCACGGTAAGCACACTATCGCCGAAGTGATGGATTTGTACCCGAAGGAGTTCATGGCAGCCATCGGTTATCCGCAGGAATCTGTGGAACCGTTTACGCGCGCTTTCCGCGCTGCATGGGGCAAGACGCACACGCTCGTGCCGGAAGCGAAAGAGATGCTGGATGCCCTGAAAGCACAAGGATACCGCCTTTTCGCCGCCAGCAACAGCTTCGGCCACTTACAGCTGAGCCGACTCGAACAGGCAGGCATACTGCATTATTTCGAGGACACCTACATATCAATGGACATCGGCTACGACAAGCCGGACATCCGTTTCTTCGAAGAGGCGCTCCGCCGATGCGGACTACAGCCGCAGGAGGTGCTGATGATCGGCGACAGTATGACAACCGATATCCTTGGCGCAAAAGCCGCCGGTATGGACGCTCTCTTTTTCGACAGACGCGGAGGGCAATCGCTGATGGAGTTAGTGAGAGGGCTGCAAAACAAATAGCAAATGAACCGATATACATTAGGCAAACTGGTTAAGTTCTTTTTCCACTGGCACTATGATGTGCAGGTGCTGGGCGAAGAGTTACTGCGCGACAAGAGCACGCATCTGGTACTGCCGAACCATACGGCGTATATCGACCCGCTCATCTTATTCAGCGAGATGTGGTGGCTGCCGATTAGCCCGATGGTGGATGAGTTATTCATGCGCAAACGATTCTATCGGCATATCCTCAACAAAGCTGATGCCATCGAGGTGCCGGACCTGAATAAAAGCGCCATGAGCCGGGAAGAAGGAGCCGCCGTAGCAGGCCAACTGAGCCGCATCGTCATTGACAGCCTGAACGCCGGCAAACAGCTCTGTTTCTACCCTTCCGGGCATGTCAAGACCATTGACAAAGAGATTATCGGCAACCGTCGTCTGGCGTATGAAGTATGCCGGGAACTGCCTGAAGGAGTGCGAGTTATCCTATGTAGGATGTGCGGGTTAGAGGGCAGCCAATGGTCGAAACTCAAACCCAAGAAATGGAAATGGCGCCGTACTGTGACGATGGTATTCGAGGACCACACAGACGATGTCAAGACATGGGCACAGACGCTCGACAGGCGCGCATTTAACGAGAAACTTGAGAATTGGTACAATTCAGAAAAATACATTTAAACACCATGACAACAATCATGAAAGAGGAGCGAAAGAGAAGAATATTGTTGACACTCATGCTCGTCATATGTCATATCTCTCTTGCAACAGCCGGGGACACGATTCAGTACACCCTGCAGCAATGCCGAGACTTGGCTTTGACGAAAGGCGCATCGTCCAAATCGCAGGAAGAGTCCCGTCTGGCGGCGGAGTACAACCGCAAGGCTGCTCTGGCGGCTATGTTCCCGCGTATCACAGCGAACGCCAGTTATATGTGGAACTCGCGCAAAGCCCACCTGCTGGCTAACTCCACGGAGTTCTCCATCGGTACCGCAACCGTCAATCCTGATGGAACAGCCACATGGACGTGGAAAAGCGGAGCGGAGGGTACTATCTCCGATGCCGCAGGACAGCTTATCGCCGACGGCTATCAGGCGGTATATGACAAACTGACACTCGACCTGACGCAGATATTTGTGGCGCATGTCGGCGTCACGCAGCCTATCTATGTGGGCGGACGTCTGGCGCAGATGTACAAGATTGCCAAGGCAACGGAGAACATCGCCGTCATCGAGTCCGAGGCAAAGCAGAAAGATGTGATTTACTCTGTGGACGAAGCCTATTGGCGCGTCGTATCGGTGGCCAAGAAAAAAGAACTCGCCGAGCAGTACTACCGCCTCTTATGCAAACTGGAGAATGACGTGCAAGAGGCATTGAAAGAGGGACTTGTCACGCAGGCAGACCTGCTGAAAGTGACCACCAAACGCGGCGAAGCGGAGGTGAAGCGTTTGCAAGCTGAGAATGGTCTGACGCTCTCGAATATGGCGTTGGCTCAGGTATGCGGTCTGCCGCTCAGCACCGCTTTTGTGCTGGACGAGAGCGGTCTATCGGAGACCACACTGCCGTCCGACTCCGTGAATACGGAAACGGCTGTGTCCAACCGCTCGGAGCTCCAACTGCTCCAGGAAGCGGAGAAAATTGCGAGGTCCAACGCCAAACTTGCTGCCGCAGGATTGCAACCGAATATCGTGGCATCTGCCGGATATATCTATACCAACCCCAATGCCGAGAATGGCATAAGCAACCGATGGGACGGCAAAGGTTTCTTCTCCGCCGGCGTGGTGGTGAATGTGCCTATCGTTCATGCGGATGATATCTTGCGCTACAAAGCCGCCAAGCACGCTGCTAATGCGGTGGCGCTGAAGACCGAAGAGACACGTGAATTGCTGACGCTGCAGACCACGCAGGCCAACCAGAAACTGACGGAGGCACAGCAGAAAATCGCCCTGGCGCGACTCACGCAAGCCAATGCAGCCGAGGTGCTCCGAATGGCGCAGGAGTCTTACGAGGCGGGAATGATTACCCTCTCCGAACTCATGCAGGCACAGACAGCTTGGCTCGCAGCGGCTTCGGACCTCGTCGATGCAGAGACAGAAGCAAAAACCACGGAAACACAACTTCGTAAATATTTAGGTAAGTTATAAAATGAAACACCAAAAAGAAGGGAGTCTGCTGTTAGGCCTCATAGCGCTGTTGACAGTAGTCGTTATTGTTGCGGTCGTAGGTGTACTGGCACTCCGGCCGGAGAAAACGCTCATCCAGGGAGAAGCGGAAGCGGCCGAGTACCGCGTGTCCGGCAAAGTGCCCGGACGTATCGAGATGTATCTCTATGAAGAGGGTGAGCAAGTGAAGAAAGGCGACACGCTTGTCGTGATTTATTCGCCGGAAGTGGAAGCGAAGAAAGCGCAGGCTCTTGCCGCACGAGAGATGGCGGAAGCCGTTAACCAGAAAGCCAAGAACGGAGCCCAGCGCGAGCAGATTCAGGGCGCGTATGAGCTCTATCAAAAGGCTAAAGCCGGCGAGGAAATCTATCGCAAGAGCTTCGCTCGCGTGCAGCGTCTGTATGACAAAGGTGTGGTCAGCGCACAGAAACGCGACGAAGTGGAGGCGCAGTACAAAGCTGCTGTCGCTACTGTCAAAGCCGCTCGCAGCCAGTATGAGATGGCGCTGGCCGGTGCACGCGTAGAGGACAAAGCCGCTGCGGAAGCACAGGTGGCGCGCGTGGACGGCATCCTGCAGGAAGTGGCAGCTGCCGAGGCAGAGAAATACCTGCTCTCGCCTTGCGACGGAGAGGTTTCCGAACTCTTCCCGAAAGTAGGAGAACTGGTTGGACAGGGCTCGCCTGTGATGTCTATCGTGGATCTGAATGATGTATGGTTCACCTTCGCCGTGCGCGAGGATATGCTCTATCATTTCCCTGTGGGAAGTGTTGTCGAAGTGACGATTCCTGCGCTGGGCAACGGCATCAAATATCCGCTTACCGTCACCCATGTCAAGGCGATGGGAACCTACGCCACGTGGCGCTCTACCAAGCAAAACGGCGGGTATGACGTCCGCACGTTTGACGTCAAGTGTCGCCCCACCACCACTATCCCGAATCTTCGTCCCGGAATGACAGCGCTTGTAGCTGAATGAAGTATATTTTCATAAACATTTACCGGGTACTGCAGCGCGAGTTGCATATGATGTTCGCGCGGCCGCTATATATGTTTGCGTCCGTAGGCGTCATGCTGCTCTCCACGTTCTTCTTCCTCACGCTCATGCGTGGCGGAGCGGCGGAGAACATGCCGGTAGCGGTAGTGGACCTGGACCAGACATCCATCTCACGCCGCCTCATCCATGAGATGCAGGCAACGCCGTCGGTGGATATACAGCTGGTCACCAACTCCTATCCGGAGGCCCGCGAGGCGATGCAGCAGGGTAAGATTTACGGTATTTTCGTCATCCGCGAAGGCTTCTACAGCGACCTCGTGGCGTTCAAGCGACCGCAGTTGGATTTCTATGTCACCAATGCCTATACGGTAGGCGGCAACACGGCGTATAAACAGTTGCTTACGATGGCGAACCTCACCTCCGGTGCTTTCCAGCGCGAGGTGTTGCGTAAGAAAGGTCTGCCGGATGATATTATCATGCATCGCATCCAGCCGCTCGCCATCGAGGGACATATGGTGGCGAACCCGTGGGGCAATTACTCCGTCTATCTGGTCAGCACTATTCTGCCGGGTATCCTCGGGCTTATCTGTCTGATGCTTACCGTGTTTGCCATCGGCTTTGAACTCAAGGCCCGCACTTCGCATGGATGGCTTCGTGCCGCAGGAGGCAACTACACCGTAGCGATGATCGGCAAGCTGATTCCTTATACCTTCATCTATCTGGTGTTGGGTATCGGCTGTCATCTTATCCTGTACCGCTATGCCGGTTTCCCGGTCTATGGCAGCCATGGGCGTTTGCTCTTCGGCATGGTGTTGTATATCTTTGCCATGGAGGGCCTTGGTATCACGCTCATCGGCTTGCTGCCTACGCTCCGTGACGCCATCTCCATCGGCGCCTTGTATTCCATGCTGGGTTTCTCGCTCTCCGGCTTCACCTATCCGCAGATGTGCATGCTACCGCCGGTTCGGGCACTCAGTTATATGGAGCCGCTACGCCATTACTACCTCATCTATGTCAACGAGGCACTCATGGCGGCACCGCCGGAGAATAGTATCATATATATGCTGGCGCTCAATGCGTTCATGCTCTCAGCGCTATGTGTCGCACCCCGTCTTCACAGGGCGCTTGTCTATCAGAACTATCCTTTGAAATAACATGCTAAACAGAGATTCGATATTGGGCCAGATGGTGAATGAGTTGCGTCGTATCTTTAGCGATGCGGGTGTTACCGTCATTTTTATTGTTGCCACATTAGCGTACCCGTTCCTGTACAAAGGTATTTATTGGAATGAACAAATCACCGATGTGCCGGTGGCGGTGGTGGACCTGAGTAACAGCACGCAGAGCCGGGCTTTTCTCCATCGATGGAGTGCAGCGCCGGATATCAAACTGACGTATTCCTGCACCTCTATGGCAGAGGCTGAGCAGCTCTTGCGCAACCAAAAGGTGCATGGCATCATCTATTTCCCGCGTGACTTCGCCAAACAGTTGGCAGACCCGCTCGGACAGGCGCATATATCGCTTTACTGCGATATGTCGTCTTTCCTCTATATGAAGGCTATCTACCTCTCCTGCAACCAAGTCATGCTGGAGTCGATGCGTAATATCCAGATAGACCGCTATGAACAGATGGGCATGGGTAAAGAGTTCGCTTGGTCACT
This sequence comes from uncultured Bacteroidales bacterium, assembly GCA_900317345.1. GTDB lineage: Bacteria > Bacteroidota > Bacteroidia > Bacteroidales > Paludibacteraceae > Colicola. The sequence goes on from ONGK01000020.1 coordinate 24,987, forward strand.
GGTCCAAGATGCTCCGTATCATGAGACAGCGCTCTTCACGCCTACAGGCGGTTACGGCTCTTTCCTCATCCCCGCGGTACTTGTGCTTATCCTGCATCAAACGCTCTTCTTCGGCATCTGTATGCTCGGCGGCACGGCGCGTGAGGAGAATCTCGACCAGTATAGTATCCGCTCGCTCATCGCACGCGCGGGAGCGTATTTCCTTATCTATTATGGCCTGGCGGCTATCTTGCTGGGCTTCCTGCCGCGCCTGTTTGACATACCGCATATAGGGGATATCAGGGCCATCCTGTTCCTCATAGTGCCCTATCTGCTGGCGGTTATCTTCTTCTCGCTCTGCGTCAGCGTCTTCATCCGCAATCGTGAGTCAGGCATGGTTCTGCTCATCTCTTCGTCGCTTATCTTCCTCTTCCTGGCAGGTATCTCCTGGCCCAAAGAGATGATTCCGCAGGCATGGCGTTGGGTGGCAGCCTGCATCCCGTATACATGGGGTGCGCACGCCTTCATCCATATCAATTCGATGGGCGCCACGCTCGCACAAGTCACACGCGAACTCATCGCCCTGTGG
>ONGK01000017.1 GCA_900317345.1 uncultured Bacteroidales bacterium
TTTTTTTGTTAAAAGACTTGCAAATTTGAAAAATTTGTTGTAATTTTGCACGCAATTTTGTCGAGGCACTCGGCAACCGGACTTCCGTTCGGGAAAAATGACGCATAAAACAGAAGAAAAATGAATATATCGTACAATTGGCTGAAACGCTACATAGAGCTGCACGACGATGCAGAGACCGTAGCAAAAATCCTTACCTCCATCGGTCTCGAGGTAGGAACAGTAGAGACAGTAGAGACCATTCGGGGCGGTTTGAAAGGCCTGGTAGTAGGCGAAGTGCTGACTTGTGTGCCCCACCCCAATTCGGACCACATGCACATTACCACCGTCAACGTAGGTGAAGTGGATGCTCAGGGCGCAACCATCGATGAACAGGGACGACACATTCTGCAAGTGGTATGCGGTGCGCCGAACGTGGCGGTCGGACAGAAAGTGATTGTGGCAACCATCGGCACCGTACTATATGACCGGAGTGGCTCCGGACCCGAACAAGCATTTACTATCAAGAAAGGCAAACTGCGCGGCGAGGACTCGTTCGGTATGATTTGCGCAGAGGATGAGATAGGTGTGGGAACCGACCATGCCGGTATCATCGTGCTTCCTGCAGACACACCGGTGGGCATGCCTGCAGCAGAATACTACCATGTGGAGAACGACACCGTCATCGAAGTGGATATCACTCCGAACCGTTCAGATGCTGCTTCCCATTACGGCGTAGCACGCGATTTATATGCGTATTACCAAGCGCACGGACAGAACGTGAAGCTGACCAAACCGAGCGTAGAGGCCTTTGCGATAAACAGCCATGATTTGCCTATCTGTGTGCATGTGGATGCACCGGAGGCATGTCCGCGCTATTCAGGCGTGAGCATCAAAGGCGTGGAGGTGAAAGAATCGCCGGAATGGCTGAAAAACAGCCTGTTAGCTATCGGTCTGCGTCCTATAAACAACGTGGTGGATGTAACGAACTTCGTGCTGCACGAGTGCGGACAGGCGCTGCACGCCTTCGATGCCGATAAGATTACAGGCAATGAGATTCATGTGCGCTATGCCGCGCAAGGCGAGAAATTCACTACCTTGGACGGCGTGGAGCGCGAGATGGACGGCCGCGATTTGATGATAGCCAATGCGCACGAAGCGATGTGTATCGCCGGTGTATTCGGCGGTCTCGACAGCGGCGTGACAGAGAACACGAAGAATGTGTTCCTTGAGAGCGCCTATTTCGACCCTGTGACGATTCGCAAGACCAGCCGTCGTCATCAGTTGCAGACCGATGCTTCGTTCCGCTACGAGCGCGGTTGCGACCCTAACAACACGCTGTATGTGCTCAAACGCGCGGCATTACTGATTCAGGAAGTAGCCAGCGGACAAGTGGCTATGGAGATAACCGACCAGTGTGACTCCGGAGCCAAACTGCCATGCGGAGAGACTGTTTTTGCACCGTGGCCTGTGACGATTGACATCCATCGCGTCAATTCGTTAATCGGCAAAGCCATCGGCGAAGAGACCATTGAGACCATCCTCAAGGCGCTGGAGATAGAGATAAAAAGCAAGAACGGCTCCATATGGGAGTTGGCTGTGCCGCGCTATCGCGTAGATGTGCAGCGTGAGTGCGATGTGGTGGAAGATATACTTCGTATATACGGCTATGACAATGTGGAGTTCCCTGACAAACTGAATGCCAGCCTCTCGTACAGCGTGAAGCCGAATCCGGAGCAGTTGCGTCGCCGCATAGCCGAGCAACTATCCGCTCAGGGCTTCAACGAGATTCTCAATAACTCGCTGACCAAAGTGTCCTATTACGAAGCGTTAGAGCAAATGCCGCTGGCAGAATGCGTGAAAATCATGAACCCGCTGAGTAGCGACCTCGGAGTAATGCGTCAGACCCTACTCTTCGGCGGTTTGGAATCCATTCAGCGCAACGCCAACCGCAAAAATAGCGACCTGAAGTTCTATGAATTCGGTAACTGCTACCACCGGCGTGTCGCCGGAGCCAGCCAGCCAAGCGGCGAGAACACGGATCCGCTACGCGCGTATAGTGAAGAACCGCATCTGGGGCTATGGCTCACAGGTAACAAAACCGCGCAGAGCTGGGTGCGCAAGGATGAGAAGACCAGTTTCTATCAGTTGCACGCCTATGTGAACAATATCTTCACGCGTCTGGGCGTAGATGTAGCCAAAGTGACCATCGAACGTCTTGAGAACGAATTATTCTCGGACGGGCTGGTTCTGAAGGCTGTTAACGGCAAAACACTCGGATTCATCGGAATTGTGAGCCGCAAACAGCTCAAAGCCTTTGACATCGAGCAGGAGGTTTACTATGCCGACCTCGACTGGAATGCGCTAATCAAGCAGAACAAACAATACAAGGCAGTTATCAACGACCTGCCTAAATATCCGGAAGTGAAGCGTGATTTTGCGCTGCTTGTGGACCGCTCTGTTGAGTTCGCAGACCTGGCTCGCGCCGCATTTGAGGTGGAGCGCAAACTGCTGAAAAATGTGTTCCTGTTTGATGTCTATGAGGGTAAGAACCTCGAGGCAGGCAAGAAATCATATGCCTTGTCGTTCATTCTGCAGGACACCGAGAACACGCTGAAAGATACACAAATTGAGGCGGTTATGAATCGTCTGAAAGCCACTTTTGAAGAGAAATTCCATGCTACCCTCCGCTGATCAAAACGAGATATTGAGACGCCGCACATTTGCGATTATCTCACACCCGGATGCCGGTAAAACCACGCTGACGGAGAAACTGCTGCTCTACGGCGGCGCCATCCATGTTGCCGGTGCCGTAAAGAGCAACAAGATACGCAAGACGGCAACCTCCGACTGGATGGAGATAGAGAAACAGCGTGGTATTTCTGTCGCTACTTCCGTCATGGGCTTTGACTATCGCCGGAGTGGCGCCGGGACCAAACAGGCACAGCAGGACGTGATATACCACATCAATATCCTTGATACGCCGGGCCACCAGGACTTTGCGGAAGATACATTCCGTACCTTAACAGCCGTTGATAGCGCCATCGTCGTCATCGACTCCGCCAAAGGTGTAGAGACACAGACACGCCGCCTGATGGAAGTGTGCCGGATGCGCAAAACACCCGTCATGGTTTTCATGAACAAGATGGACCGTGAAGGCAAAGACCCCTTCGATTTGATGGATGAGGCCGAGCGCGAGTTGGGTATACATTGCACGCCGGTGGCATGGGCGAACGGGCAGGGATTGAAATTTGAGTCCGTCTTCGCACTTAACAACCGCCCGAAAGATTTAAGCGAGAAACTGCAGGAAGAGATGGAGATAATTGACGGAGTATACCCTGCTTTCGACCGCGAGGCATACCTCCGAGGCGACTTGGCACCGGTGTTCTTCGGTTCGGCATATAAGACCGTAGGCGTGCAGGAACTGCTGGATTTCTTTGTGGAGAACGCACCTTCACCTCGGCCTGTGACAGCGGAAGAACGAATGGTGGAACCGATGGAGGACAAGTTCACGGCGTTCTGCTTTAAGATTCACGCAAACATGGACCCGAACCACCGCTCATGCATCGCATTCTTCAAGATTTGCAGCGGTAAATTCCTCCGTAACACCTATTATTATCACGTGCGCAAGGACCAACAGATGCGCTTTGCTGCTCCTACATGCTTCATGGCGCAGAAGAAAGAGACCGTGGATGAAGCTTTTGCCGGCGATATAGTAGGTCTGCCTGACACCGGAAACTTCAAGATAGGTGATACGCTGACAGCAGGAGAACACCTGCATTTCAAAGGCCTGCCGTCCTTCTCTCCGGAGATGTTCAAATATATCGATAACGCCGACCCGATGAAGCAGAAACAGTTGGAGAAAGGCGTTAACCAATTGATGGACGAAGGCGTTGCACAGCTGTTCATCAGCCAACTCAACGGCCGGAAGATTATCGGCACCGTCGGTCAACTGCAGTTTGAGGTTATCCAATATCGTTTGGAGCATGAATATCAGGCTAAGTGCAAGTGGCAACCGCTGCAGATGTACAAAGCCTGCTGGATTGAGTCAGACGACGATGCCGAGCTGGACATGTTCAAGAAACGCAAAGCACAATACATGGCTACCGACAAGGAAGGACGCGATGTGTTCATGGCTGATAGCGCATATGTGCTCAGCATGGCACAGCAGGACTACAAACATATAAAATTCCACTTCACCAGTGAATTCTAAACTTGATTTTGATATTTAAATTTAATATTTTATGAAAAACAGAGCATTGCAACTTCGCCTCATTGTGATGAACTTCCTGGAGTTCGCTGTATGGGGCGCGTACTTAACCTCGATGGGTCGTTATTTAGGAACTGCAGGTTTTGGCGCACACATCGGATGGTTCTACTCTATCCAGGGTATTGTCAGCCTATTCATGCCTGCATTAATGGGTATCGTAGCAGACCGCTGGCTGCCCGCACAGAAAGCATTGAGCCTTTGCCACGGTTTGGCAGGACTTTTCATGGCATCTGCCGGCATATACGCAATTACGGCAGGTCCGGAGGTGGCTTTTGTGCCGCTATTCAGCCTTTATACGGTCTCCGTGGCATTCTTTATGCCGACCATCGCCTTGACCAACTCCGTTGCGTTCAACGCACTCGTCAAAGCCGGGATGGATACGGTGAAGGACTTCCCGCCGATTCGCGTCTTCGGTACCATCGGTTTCATCGCTACCATGTGGATAGTGGATATTGTAGGCGCCATGCGGACACCGGCACAATTTATCATCAGCGGCGGGCTTTCTTTGATTTTGGCTGTTTATGCTCTGACTTTGCCGAATTGCGAAATCAAGAAAGTGGAAGGAAACGTGGATTTGGTAGAAGCACTCGGATTGAAGGCTTTTATGCTCTTCAAGCAAAAGAAAATGGCGCTTTTCTTCGTATTCTCTATGCTGTTGGGTATGTGTCTGCAAGTGACGAACGGCTATGCAAATCCGTTCCTCGGCAGTTTTGAGTATTTCAGCCGTTGGTCACATACATTCGGCGTTCAGCATTCAGGTATCCTCATTTCCATTAGCCAGATTTGCGAGGCGCTCTGTATCCTCGCTATTCCGTTCTTCCTGAAACGCCTGGGAATCAAGAAAGTAATGCTCATTGCCATGTTCGCTTGGGTATTCCGTTTTGGGCTTCTGGGTGCAGGAAATCCGGGCTTTCCGGGCGTGCTACTTTTCGTGCTTAGTTGCGTGGTGTACGGCTTTGCCTTTGATTTCTTCAATATATCCGGCGCGCTGTACGTGGATCAAGAGACCGAGCCAGAGCAGCGTTCTTCCGCACAAGGTCTGTTCATGGTTATGACAAATGGTCTGGGTGCCACCATCGGTACCTTGGCGGCGCAAGCGATTGTCAATAAGACCGTTCCGTTGATTGACAAAACGAACGAAGGAGCATTGGGAGTGATACGTAATGCGCAAGGACATATCGACTGGAGCAATATCTCGGCGGATCATCTGGCGCAGATTGAAGAGGCGGCTACAAAAATGTGGATCGGTTGGCAAGAAGCATGGTATATCTTTGCGGCCTTCGCTCTTGTAGTGGCTATACTCTTCTGGGTATTCTTCCCAAAAACACCGGTGAAAAAAGATATCGAGATAAGTCACTAATTCGTCATTCAATTATATAATGTTCCGCAAGGAATTAACATATTATTTCTCCACTCCTATTGCGTACATCGTCATCGGGTTGTACCAATTGGCTATCAGTCTTTTCCTATGGGTTATCCCTGGACAGTGGAATATCATTGATTCGGGGTACGCCCAGGTGGACGGGCTTTTTCAATTGAGTCCGTGGCTGTTTATGCTGCTCTGCCCTGCCCTGACGATGCGTCTATTATCGGAGGAACGGCAGACTGGTATATGGGATCTGATTCGTACAAAACCCATTTCGTTGACGCGTATCATGCTTGGCAAGTATTTCGCCGCTTGGCTGCTGGTCCTCATCGGTCTGTTACCATGCTTCGTGCATTATTTTGTGGTGGCATATATGGCAGAACCGATGGGTAATCTGGATAGCGGAGCTTTCTTGGGTTCATTCATCGGGCTCATTCTACTCAGCGGCACATTCATGGCTGTCGGACTTCTATGCGCCACATTCAGTAAGAGTCAGATTGTCTGTTTCATCAGCGGTGCATTGGCTTGCTTTGTGCTCTACTGGGTGCTGCTGCAAGACCATTACTCTGCCCTCTCACGCGGCGTGCTGGACCTGCGCGACATGGTTGTATTCGTCTCCGTAGCAGTGCTTGCTATCCTTGCTTCTATATTCACGATTGACAAACTGACACGCAAATGACACGAATAGGTGTATTAAGCGACACACACGGCTTGCTGGACAAGCGTATCTTTGAGCATTTCAAGGATGTGGATGAGATATGGCATGCCGGTGATATCGGCAGTGAGGAAGTTCTGCGTCGTCTTAGGGAGTTCAAACCTACGCGTGCCGTATTCGGTAATATGGATAGCGGCGATGTACGATATTCGCTGAGTGAGTTCTATCGCTTCCGCGTAGAGGATGTGAATGTGCTTATGACGCATATAGGCGGCTATCCGGGGCACTATAACCCCTGGCTCATCCCTATATTCCGCAAAGCATTGGAGAACTATGACGACCCGAATCATCGCATTGACTTGTTCGTCTGCGGGCACAGCCATATTCTCAAGGTGCAGTATGATTCTACCTATAAGTTCCTCACAATGAATCCCGGAGCGGCAGGCAAGCAAGGATGGCAGCCATGCCAAACTTTGCTTCGTTTTACCATTGATGGAGCCAAATTGGATAATCTGGAAGTCATCGAATTGGAGCGTCTATAGGTATTTTGTAAAGTCAAGTTAGCAAAATATGTTGTAAAACATATAAAAAAATTTGGTCATATCAAAAAAAAGCAGTACCTTTGCACCGAATTAAGAAAGACCAATCTTTTTTGTACCTTAAATAAACAGACTAATACCTAAGAAACATAGTCGTCGAGATGACGGCTATTTTCATTTTTAGGCAGGCGAAAACCTTCTTTATGGACGTTCTAAATCGTATCGGAAACCTATATAGGCCTTCCATCCCATTGTAGGTCCCCACACCATTGAAGCATCAAAATCCGGCCCATACGGGTTGAAACTGTCAATAATAGGCGTATCCTGACGGAAGTTCGTCATGTTCTCCGCACCCACATAGAGACTGCATGTGCGGAAATACTTGGTTATCTGCGCCATGAGTTGTGGATACCAAGAGAGCGGTTTGGGTGTGCCATATCCTCCATTGAGATCCCCCATCGCGATAAAGGGGTCCGGCATTCGACTGATGCCATTGAACTGCGCCGTGACATCAAACTGCCATTTCTTGAGCGGCGTTTGGTAACTGGTTGTAATTACTCCTTTGAAGCGGTTGGTGAGTGCCTTCGAACGTAATTCATATACGTTCTTGGCAGCATTGAAGGTTGTTTGCTTGACATCCGTCCAGCGGAAGGCGGCCGTCCATGTCCATCCGCGCAACACCTCCATTGACGCCTCTATTTGCGCACAATGAGCAAATGATTTCGCGCCCGGCACATCGGTCTGGTTATAGATATCGACGGCATACTTGTCACGGTCCATATCCACAATAAGCGAGTTGAGGAAATGCGTGTAATAATACTCTGCCGAAAGCTGGAGTTCCTTGCTTCCCAATGGGATGTAGAATGTCGTACTAATGCCGGTATTGACAGCTCGTTCCTGCTTGATATCGTCCGCTAAGTGCAGATCTCTACTCGATGGCAATACAAATGCGTTATCTGCTATCGCATTCGGAGAGCGATATCCCATACCGGCACTGGCACGAAGCGTCCACCATGCAAACGGCGCATAGCGGATGTTAGCACGCGGAGTGACGAAAAAACCATAGCGATTCGACCAGTCGGCACGCACGCCAGCAACCAACGAGAGCTTATCCGCATAAGTATAACTATACTCGGCAAAGATACCCGGCGTCACTTCCTGCCGGTCCAGCATAGTTAACCGACAGTCCGGTACTCAAGCGGTGGTCATTGTCAATCAGTCCGCCGCCCTCAAAATTCAACTGACAAATCGCATTCAGATAGGCATTCAACTGGTTCGCCTTCCAGTCGCGCAGGCCATAGCGGTTGCGGAGGTCATGATAGCTGACCGACGCAATAACGGCTACCGACGAACCGCTCTCGTCATCGAAGACATAACCGTTCTTCAGGAATCCTTCCACACGCCATGTATTGAGGTCTATGCGATAGGGATTCGCTATCGTATCCGCCATCTGTCCGCCTATGCGGCGGTCATACAGGCCGCGTACGAGCGCCTGAAACGTGTAGTCACCATGCCTGTAAAACCAACGATTGATGAGATTCGCGTTCTGCGATTTAGGCATGTCGGCAAAGCCGTCTTTATTCTCATCCATCGTGATGAAGCCCTGCTGGTAATGTGCCATGATGCCGGTGTAAAGCGCTTCATGGTGGTGATGGTCATGCGGCTCTCCGTGCTCATGGTGATGGTCGTGTTCGTCTTTGATTAACTGCCAACCGCCCATAATATTCGCCTCGGCATGCAACTCCGAGTTGAGCATCAGGTTGACGGAGAGAGGGTTCTGCGTTTGCGGTTTGAGCAACTCTACGTTAATTTGCCCAGACGTAGCTTCATAGCCGTTGATGACGGACGAAGTACCTTTGCTCACCTGAATACTGCTCATCCATGGGCCCGGAATATACTCCATTCCGTAGGGCTGCGCGAGTCCGCGAATGGCGGGTGTGTTCTCTTGGAGCAGCTGCACATAGGTGCCGCTCAGGCCCAGCAGACGAATCTGCTTAGCGCCCGTAGCGGCGTCCGAATAGGCCACATCCACAGAAGCGTTGGTCTCAAAAGCTTCGCTCAAGTTACAGCAAGCTGCACGGCATAACTCTTCCGTACCAATCGTTTGGGTGTCAAAAGCCGAAGTGCGGCTCTTTATCACGCCCATCTTACGCTCGGTGATGGTGACTTCGTCCAATACCGTCTCCTCTACCAGCACAATGGTCAGTGGCTTGCGGTTCGTTACCACCGTCGTGTCGTTATGGAATCCCACGAAACTGGTTACCAAGCGGTTTATGCCCTTCACGGGCATGAGTGTGAAATCTCCGTCCACGCCGGTGGCGACACCTACCGTCGTTCCCGCCCAATAGACATTGGCTCCTATCATAGGATATCCTTGGTCGTCCAATACCACACCGGTTACTTGAGCACGGCATAACACCGCGCACAGCAACAGACCTAATAAACCTATTTTTCTATTCATCTTAAGCCATAGCTCCGTTGACCTGAATCACCTGCCCGGAGACATATGAACTGAGGTCAGAAGCCAAGAACAATGCTACTTTCGCCACCTCTTCCGGTTCGCCGCCACGGCGCATCGGAATCATGGATACAAACTGCTTGAGTGTGTCTTCGCTCAACGCTTTGGTCATATCGGTCAGAATAAATCCCGGCGCGATAGCATTGGCGCGCACGCCGCGGCTGCCTAACTCTTTTGCCACGGACTTTGTGAGGGCAATAATACCGGCCTTAGAAGCCGCATAATTGGCCTGCCCGGCATTGCCGTTGATGCCTACCACGGAACTGAGCGAAATGATGGAGCCGCTGCGCTGACGCATCATCACGGGTGTGACGGCATGCGTGAAGTTAAACGCAGACTTGAGGTTGACTTGTATCACCTGGTCCCATTGCAGCTCCGTCATGCGCATGAGCAGGGTATCACGTGTGATGCCGGCATTGTTGACCAATATATCCAGGCGTCCAAACTCAGCCACTACTTGCTCCACCACTTGGTGCGCCGCCTCAAAATCAGCGGCATTGCTGGCATAGAACTGCACTTTTACACCCAATGCAGCTATCTCATCGCTCGTAGCTTGCGCCTGTTCGTTCAACTCCAGGTCCGTGAAAGCGATGTTACATCCCTCGCGGGCAAAAGCCAGTGCTATTTGTTTGCCGATGCCACGGGCTGCGCCCGTGATAAGGGCCACTTTGTTGTCTAATAACATAAATCTTATCTTTAAATCAATCATTCATCCTTTATTGGGAAAACACCCGTCGGATGAAGAATGGTATATTTGCTCATCTCCTCATTGGAGTCAAATCCGACTCCTTCAATGATACTTGTCTCGCGCGTGATATGTATAGAGGTGTCGGAATACACGCGGTGGGATTTCTGGTCCCATTTCATCTCAGGCGTGTCAAACTCTTCCCCTTTTCGGTTGAGTGCATGCACATTGCCACGTAATGTCCACTGCTGCGCATTCTCGTCATAATAGGCATAATCGGCCTTGAGCGAAGCCTGCACCGACAGGTCTATATCAAACTGCTCCAGATAAATGCCTTTCGGAAACTCCTGATACGGAGGATCGGTTCGGTCGAAGATCAACCATTGCGGTGCCTCTATGCGGTAGCGCGTAATACCGGAGTCCGAAATCAATGTGCTGACGCTATCTGTAAGCAATACCGCAATTTGTTCTCGCGGTATTGCATCTCCGTTCTGCGTGATATCTTTCGAACCGCAGGAAGAGAAAAATATAGTGAGCAACACAAGGCTGCTCACTAAATGCTTATCGAATAGCGGTGGTCTCACCGATCCAACCTCCTACATAGAATGTGTTGCCATTAAATTCATTCGGCAGGTCGAAACGCTCTTCCTTGGTCGGATAGAAACGGCTGTAGGTATTGATGAATTCGGTAGCTTGTGCCTCAACGGACGGGTCTACTTGTTTTGCTTTGACAAATTTGTCTACAGCTGCCCAATAAACGGTCTTGTTGAGAATAGTTCCCTTAGCATCATTGCCATACAGACGGGTAGCGGCATAGCACATACCGATGATGATGTAGCAACGTCCCTGGCCCTTGGTCTGACCCAGACCGCTCAGCGTAGCTATAGACGCCTGTGCATATTTGCGAGCCTCCGGGTATTTCTTGAGGTTGTTGAAGCAATAGAATGCTGCATTGTACTGATAATCAGCCACATCCTCAAGTTCATCCTCAATCATTGCCAGCTTGATAGCCTGGTCATAATATTCAACCGCTTGCTCATAGTCACCTTTCTTGGCTGCCATAGAAGCGCAACCTGCTGCTGATTCATCGGTCGGCTGGAGTTTATGAGCCGCCTCGCACGCTGCGAAATACACATCGCTCTCCGTGCAACGAACACGTTTGTACAGTTTGGCTATCTTCTGCAGCATATCCAGATTGCTGAGGTTGTCCTTCACCGCTGCAGCGTATATCTCATCCAGTTTAGCGCAGTCGGCAGCACCGGAAATAGCGAAGATATTATCCACGTAATCTTTCTGTTTGCCGGCGATCTCTGCGTTTTTGTTCGTTGCGTCGCTGGACTGATCTGCCAGGGCGTTGCTTGCCAGCTCATAGTCTGCAATGAACTGCTCTGCACTGCCGCTCGGGTCTTGTTTGTAAAGGGCATAGGATACATCAACCAGTTTCACAAGAACCATCACTTTGCTCTTTACTCCCATACCGACAACCGATTGTTGCAGGCATTCGCGTGCTTCCGCCAGTTTAGCCTCGCCGTAGAAATCTACATATGCCAAACCCTTTTCGCCCAAGATATATGCTTTCGGATATTTCGGGTCATTGCCGAAATAGCGGATACGCTTGTCTTGCATTTCGATAGCCAGCTTTGCCAGACGATCTTTCTCTGCGGGGTCAGACGTAGCTTGGAACAGGGCCTCTACTATCTTTGCACCGTCGGAATAAATCGATTTGTTGGCGTTCGGGCATGTTGAATACACTTCCCACCAAGGCTCATATGCATCCGCATACATCTTGTTTTTTACCGATTCGTGGAAGAGCGATACGTTGATGACGCACTCTTCGGTGATGGTCGGTTCTGCTTCTTCTACTACGGGCGCAGCTTTTACTGGAGCCTCTTCTACTGCTTTTTTCGGTTTCTTCGCGCAGGCCAATGCCGGTACGGCTGCTGCCAATGCGATTACAAGTAAAGTTTTGATTTTCATAATACAATATATTTTATAAATTATCAATTACCTATTGTCAACTATCTACAATCAAATCCCGTGCCAAACTACAATTTCCGCTTGAAGAACCAGCTCTCCGCGATAGATGCGCCGATGGTGAATCGGAGGGAATTATCCTCAAGTCCTGCGGCGCTTCCACGGTGGGTATATTCGATAGTTGTATTTATCACGGTGCCGATTGTATAGAGCGGGAATCCGATACCTATTGTGGCTGAGATACGCTTGGCTCCAATGGTTGCCAGATACTCGTCCTGCACACTGACACCGGCTCTCCAAAGCATCCGTTCTACGTACTTACGGCCCATTGGATCATGACGGTATTCAGCGCCGAAGGCATATCTATTTCTATCTTGCAGACCATTCTCAGGATCATTACCAGGAAAACCGTTATATAAAGCGGAGGCCATACACTGGCGTTCGAAGTCGATTGCTACAGTCAAACGGTTCGCCCAGTTGTAGCTGGCGCCGACACCCCATACGCGCGGCAATTCCCAGCCGTTCACAAAGATTGGGATAGAGTCGTTGGACTGTGTTTCTATGGCAATCAGCTCGCTGTGGAGTTTCATCTTATTCTCATAAATCGCGCCTATGTTAACGCTGTGTTTGCCCCAAGTATGGAAGAATTGGGCACCGGCGCGGAAACGCACATTGCTTACGCTCAGAATCTCGTCCTGAATGGTGGTTTTCAGCCCCGATTCAGTAAAATAGAGCGAACGCATACGGTTCAGGTCGCCCCACATATAATAGACATTGGCACCCAGAGCCACCCAGTTGCATATATTAAAACTCAAACCGCCATAGACCTGACTGATGTTTCCTGTGCCGTCATAGTCTTTCTTGAAGTGGTATCCGGGAATAGAATCGCTTAGAGAAATGGAATAACCGACCGAACTATAAGGAGTCAAGCCCACACTCATTGCAATCCATCGTTTCCACAGCGGGAACTGCATAGTTACATATTCGAGGTTACCGTTGGCTTTGTTCTTCACGCCTCCGGCATCGCGGTAATGGCTCCAGGAGACGCATGCGGCGATGTCGAACATGAATGTCAGCGAGTCCATCGAAGTATAGGAAGCCGGTTGGGAAGGGTTGATAGCCTTGTTGTTTCGCATACCGACACCTACTCCACCCATAGCTCTATAGCCCGTCGGTACGTTCTCGTTCAAATCGCCGTACGCATAACGCGAGTACGGCGAACTGGTCATGTTCTGGGCCGTCAAGGTTCCGCAAGCCAGCAGAGCCGCAACCACAAATATATTTCTAATCTTACTATTCATTCTCTATCTTTTGTCTTTCTACTTTGAGCTGCGGGCGGTCTTGTTGAAAACAAGGATCATATTCAAACCGATTAGTACAAGATGTTTCTCGTAATGCAAATCTCTGTTTTCAGTGCGCGACTTACGCACATTATTTAATATATAAGGTGCATTTCCGCCTGTGATAAAGGTCTGGAAATGTGGCGTTTTCTCCTTAAGAGTCCGCATGTATCCTTTCACCTCGTATGCCACGCCGCGCAGAACACCGGCTGCGATAGCGTCACGCGTGTTCTTGCCGAACAAAGGAATCAGTTCGTTCTCGTCAACCTCAACCAGCGGTAGTTTCTTAGTCATCCGTTGCAGCACCGTGAAGCGCATCTTCAATCCCGGTGCGATATTTCCGCCCATATACTCACCTTCCGCAGACACGAAGTCGTATGTGATAGCCGAGCCGGCATCGATGATTAGCAGGTTCTCGTTCGGACAGAGACTCTTGGCGCCTACGGAAGCCGCCAAACGGTCCTGACCCAGGGTCTGCGGACTGTCGTATTTGTTGACAATCGGCACAGGTGTGTGGTGGTCAAAGAGCACAAAGTGCTGAGAGCGACGATGTAAGGTATTGACCACTGCTGCCTCTATATTCACCACCGATGAGATAATCGAATCGGAGATGTCGTAGAGGTCGAAGAGACGATCCACTTCATCGGAAGAGAACTGCTTGTAGATGAAATGGTTTATCATCTTGCCCTCATCCGTCATCAGCGCTACTTTCGTACGGCTGTTTCCTTGATCAATACACAGATTCATCAAATTCTCAATTCTCACACCATATTGGTGTAGAGGAACCGCTTAATGGACTTCTTCGGCGTTTTCTCGAACTCATGCGGATAGAGCTTGACGATGGATATCTGTTCATAAGCCGCCAGTTCGGAGTTAACCTGTTTGCGTGCATCTTCCATCTGTTCTTCCAGCTGTGCGCTTGTCAGGCCGTCTGCGTCCACTTCGTTGTAGTCAGGGCAAATCAGCGCCACCAGACGATTGTCCTCTTGTTGCAGCACAAGCGACTCGAGCACATATGGCATATTATTGATTTTCGCCTCGATCTCCTCCGGATAGATGTTTTGTCCGCTCGGGCCGAGCAGCATCGTCTTGCAGCGGCCTTTGATATAGAGGAATCCGTCTGCATCGAGCATTCCGAGGTCGCCTGTACGGAGCCATCCGTCTTCGGTGAAGCTGGCTTTGGTGGCTTCCGGGTTCTTGTAGTAGCCGGTCATCGTGTTCTCGCCGCGAACAACCACTTCGCCGATGCCTTCCTCGTTCGGGTCAAGAATTTTTACCTCCATGATACCGGGTAAAGGTCGGCCGCAGGAGTACATTCGCGGGCCTTCGCTTATCGGAGTGTAGCAAATCAGCGGAGCACATTCCGTCATGCCGTAGCCCACTGAAACCGGGAATTTGATACGATAGAGGAATGCCTCCACTTCGGGGTTCAGAGGAGCGCCGCCGATAATCATCTGGCTGAACTCGCCGCCGAAAGCCTGAACCAACTGTTCGCGAATCTTCGAGCATACCACTTCGTCGAGGAACGGCACTTTGAGCACCCAGCTCACAGGCGGTTTCTGGATTTGCGGCACAATCATCTTCTTGTAAATCTTCTCCAATATCAGCGGTACGGAGAGAATAACGGTTGGCTTGATTTCTGAGAATGCTTTGAGCAGAATCTTTGGACTCGGTGTACGGCCAATCAGCCAAGTATGGCCGCCTGCAGCGAAACATGATAGAAAATCAAACGCGCACCCGTACGCATGTGCTAAAGGAAGGAAAGTCACAAATCGTGCGCCTTTATGCGCAATTCCGCTCTCCAGACCGTAGCGCACGTTGCCCGCCAAACCGTTTAAAGGCATGATAACGCCTTTGCTGAAACCGGTGGTGCCGCTCGTATAGTTGATAGAACCGATCTCCTCGTTGCTACGCTCTTCATAGTGAACATCCTTAGCCCAGAATCCATCTGGATATTTCTCTTTGAACTTGTTGGCTATCGCCTCGTAGTTGATTTTCTTGGGGTCCAGAGCTAACGTAATAGGATGCCAGTCGTTCAGACTAACCGTCGCCAGAACTTTGGGAATCTGGTCAAGATCAATACCTTCCCAGTTTATATCGCTGATAAAGAGCAGTTTGGCACCTGAGTGATTGATAATATGGATAGCATCGTTGGCTCGGAAATCCTGAAGAATGGGAACAATGATGGCGCCATAGGTAACGGTTGCAAGATATACTGCCACCCAGTTGCTGTTGTTCTTGCCCATCACAGCCACTTTGTCATTCTTCTTGAGTTTGCATTCCTTGAATAGGATATGCAGTTTCTCGATATTAATGGCCAGTTGGCCATAAGTCAAGGTGACGTCCGTACCGTAATCAGTTACAGCTGGCAGATCCCAATTCTCGCGGAATGAGCGCTCATACATCTTGACGAAATTGTATTTTTCTTCGGTCATCATAGCACCTATAGATTTACTGTTAATGATTTAGCGAGGCGATGTCACATACACCGAATCAACGATGAATTGGCTGTTTCCGCGCCAAGGCAATGTACCCAGATAGCGCTTCCAATGGAGCTTAACGCCCGTATTCGGACCTTCATTCAGCTGTTTGGCCACACGCTCCTCAACCACCGAGAACTTGAACTCGTTCGACTGAATAGAACCCTGCACTTTGGAGTTCTTCAAACCGGTTTGAATCATCTTTCCTTCGTAGGTCTTGAAAATAAAGCCTTCTTTCTGGAAATAATTGATGTCGCCTTCGTTGACGCCTTCGCTATACACGAAGCAGAACTTGAAAAAAATGAACGCGGCGAGAGCCAATACAGCGATGCCCGCAATCCATGCAAATGTTTTTCCTCCTGTACTCATATTTGTATTTCGTTTATTTCTAAAAATTTTAATAGTATAATTTTTGTGTTTTATCAATTGTGTGTGCTATCCTTCCATCTCTTCCGTAACTCCTTTATATATGTAATTTTCTTCCGTCTTTGATGGACCTATACACAATTTGGGCGCAAAGGTACAACTTTTTTTTGACATGTGCAAGAGAAAAGTGTTTTTTATATAATTATTATATAAATAAAAGCCATCTCACATTCCTTATCTTCTACCTGTAAATTACCTGATAATCCTAGACAATACGTATACCATATCTATACCATACAGCACATCTTAGGCACCTTTTACGCCGCTGCAAGGACGCTTTTTACGCTTTTTCTACTCTATATTTATATATATAATAAACTTTTAGTGCCATTATTTGACCGAGAAAAAAAAGATGCAAATACTTGCGTATGTCAAAAAAAAGTTGTAAATTTGCACCGCAAATTGTGTATAACCATGAGAAAAAATCTTTTAATCCTATCGTTAGCCCTCGTTTTGGCGGGCTGCCAGCGAAACGGGCATGTGGCCTCTTTTATTGCGCGCTCTAACCCAATCATGCCTATCCGCATGACTGGTGACACGATGCACGTCGTCTTGACGGACTATGTGCCGATGCTATACGGAGACACCGGTCTGTGGGACAAAATGCATTGGATAACCGACCTTTCAGTCGAGTGTCTCAACATCAGCGGTGCGGCACCCGTGATTCGGGAAATGGACATAGTGAATCGAGACCGCTCTATCCACGCGCTGACTTTTTACGATAAAAACGGCAGTTTTGCCATCCCTATTCTACCTGCGAAACCGGTACGTCAGGCTTTGATTTCATTAGGATACGAGGATAACAAACTGCGCGTGGGTTTCTACGATGCAGTCAATAATCCTAGTTTTGATGCCTATATTCAGAACGAAATCATAGATCACACCCTTTGGAGCGCCAATGAAGACGGCACGTGGACGCTCGATTTGGCGGGACTGCAGAGTAAAACATACGCTTTGGAGGGACGTACATACCTCCGTATCTTTGCGGAAGATGAGACCTACCTATTCAACGATATGCTGCTCCCGCTCCAAGACGGTCAAATCGTGACCAGCGCGTCCCAGTTGAACCGGCATGACCAACAGGCTCAGGTGCTATATTCTCTGCTGATTGACCGCTTCTACAACGGCAACGAGAGCAACGATTGGAAGATGAACAGCCCCGAAGTGCTCGATATAGTCGATTATCAGGGCGGTGACATCGCCGGTATCACGCAGAAAATATCGGACGGTTATTTCGATAAACTCGGTGTAAATACGCTCTGGATTAGTCCGATTACCCAGAATCCATGGGATGCATGGGGATGTTATACGTTCAAAAATGGCAACAAATATGATGCTTCCAAGACTTACACCAAATTCAGCGGATATCATGGCTACTGGCCCATTTATGCCACCAAATTGGACGACCGTTTCGCCACGTCCAAAGAGTTGCACGCCTTATTGGATACTGCGCACGCACACGATATAAACGTCATTTTGGACTACGTTGCCAATCATATGCATATCAACTCGCCCACCCTGCAGCAGCACCCGGATTGGCATACCGACTCGCTTTTGCCGGATGGACGCAGGAATTTCGAGCTCTGGGACGAAGCGCGTCTCACCACTTGGTTTGATAAGCATATACCCACACTGGACTTGGAGCGAGAAGAGGTATGCGAGCAAATGACCGATAGTGCTTTGTACTGGCTGAAGGAATATGATTTGGATGGCTTCCGTCATGACGCCTGCAAGCATATTCCAGAAGGATACTGGCGTATGCTGGGGCAGAAAATCGCCACACGCTGGCCGGGACGCCACATATGGATGATTGGCGAAACATACGGAAGTCCCGAACTCATCGGTAGTTATGTCAAAACCGGAATGCTCAACGCACAATTCGATTTCAACGTATATTTCACGGCTCGTGAGGCTTTGTGTGGCTATAAAGGCATGGATGAAGTGCTGAATAACGAACTGACGTCCCTGCGGACCTACGGAGGTCACCACACAATGGGAAACATCAGCGGTAATCATGACCAGATACGCTTTGCATCCATCGCTGGCGGCGCTATCGACCTGTACGCATACGGGAAAGAGGAAGGTTGGACCAAAGACATAGGTATCGGTGATGCCGAGAAAGCATACAAACGGGCATTGTTGCTCGAAGTACTCAACATGACTTTGCCAGGCGTGCCATGCATCTATCAAGGCGATGAATACGGAGAAGTGGGAGCCAATGACCCCGATAACCGGCATATGATGCGCTTCGAGACGCTCAGCCTCGATGAACGCACTATGCGCAACCAAGTGGCGGAACTGATTCATATGCGCAGAAACTCAATGCCGCTTCTCTATGGAGACTTGATTCCATTGGTGGATACGCCGGATGAAATCATATACCAGCGTGTCTATCTCGGAGAGAAAGTGACGGTTATCATCAACCGAAAAGAAATGACATACCAAATAATCAACGATAAATAACATGAAAAAGACATTCTTTATTGTATGCGCTGTGGCGCTGGCTCTAACCGGTTGCTCACAGCCTCAGAACAACCGGCACCCAGAATGGGCGTACGATGCTACTATCTATGAACTGAACACACGCCAGTTGACACTGGAGGGAACGTTCCAAGCCGCGGAAACGGTATTACCCACCCTGCGAGAGAACGGAATTGACATCATTTGGGTCATGCCATGCCAGCCTATCGGTGTCATCACACGAAAAGGCACACTCGGCAGTTATTACTCCATCATCGACTACTGCGCTATCAATCCTGAATTCGGTACACGCGCGGACTTCGAGCATTTTCTTGCAAAGGCGCATAACTTAGGATTCAAAGTCATCCTCGACTGGGTGGCTAACCATACAGCACCGGATAGCGAGTGGACTAAGAATGAAGGATGGCACTACCGTGATAGTCTCGGCAACCTAATGGTTCAATATGACTGGACTGACATCAGCAAACTGGATTACCATAACCAGGATATGCGTAATGAGATGCTCAAAGCTATGCATTGGTGGATGGACTCCATCGGCATTGACGGTTTCCGCTGTGATGTAGCCGGAGAAGTACCGACCGATTTCTGGAACTGGGCTATGGCTGATTTGCGAAAAACACACCCGGATATGTTCACACTCGCCGAGGATGAAGACAAAGCGCAGGAACTGACCGAAAGCGCGTTTGACATGTATTATGGATGGACGCTCCACCACTTAATGAACGAGGTAGCGCAGGGTAAGCAAAGTGTTGAAGATTTGTGGAATTACTTTGCGAAAGCAGACACGATCATACGTCCGGAAGCTATTCGCATGAATTTTATTTCCAATCATGACGAGAACAGTTGGAACGGCACCGAGCAGGAAAGAATGGGAGATGCCGTCAATCTGTTTGCCGCATTTACCTACATTGTACCTGGCATGCCGATGATTTATACAGGCCAGTTAAGTGGGAATCATCATCGCTTGGAATTCTTTGAGAAAGACCTGATTGACACCGATGAGACATACGCACAGGCCGCTCTGTACCGCCGGTTGAATACTCTGCGCGAGGAAAACAAAGTGCTCTTCAGCCCGGAGAAAGGCGCTCCGATGGTGCGTATTCCTGCTAACAATGAGAATATCTTTGCATGCGTGCGTGCATGTCCATGCGGCCATGCTGTAATTGCCGTCATGAACATGTCGGATCATGAGCAGACCGTGACCCTCGATTTGGCAGAGCATGCCGGTGTATACAAATGTCTCGGAGGACATGAGCATCAATTGGAAAGGGCGCAGAGTTTCACGCTCGCGCCTTGGAAATTCAAAATATTCGAGAAGTAAGAGACTAGTGGGTCTTCAGCCATAGAACGGCGTCAGACTCGCACGTCCAATCCTTGAGAATAGAGGAAGGGGTATAGCCTGCTTGGCGATAGAGTGCCGAGCAGGCTATATTATTGGTGGCTATAATAGCATAGAGCACACGCAGTTTGAGAAAACCTAATGCGTATTCTTCCAGCAATCGCACAGATTGCTTCCCTACTCCTTTTCCGCGTGCCTCTGGTGCTATATACATACCGATAGCTGCTCTGCGGTTACGGGGATCAAAATCGAAAAGATCAATGCATCCTAATGTTACGCCTTCATCCTCAATAATCAGCCGTAATTGACCGTCTTGATAGATGTCACCGGTCGTAGAATTGATATAATCACGCAAATCCTGCTGTGAAAGCGGATTATGGTTAGCTCCGTCTGCCCACACTGAGGCATCATTCTCCCATACGTACAAAAACGGAAGGTCTGCGGGCTCTATTTTACGCAGTTTAATCATGGGGATTAGTCAAACAGGCGTGCAAAAAGACCTCTTTTCTTCGGGCGTTCATCCTCTATACTCATCGGTTTGGCAGGTTCCCAGGGATGACCGGAATGAATCATCTGATATATCACGCCCCAATCGGGCAAACCGCCTAAGTTACGGTCGTCTATCCATAAGTCCGCCACTAGTTTACGGGCCGTTTCATGTTCAGGTTGCTCCTCTGGATAATTACTGTTGACAGCATAGAATTCCAGTCCCTTCGACTTGCAATAATCAAGCGCATCTTGGAGCAATTGTCCCTCGCGCACAGTCCAAAGGATTACTTGGTGATGGTCCTCTTCCTGCAGTTTCTTGAGCGTTTGAATGGCGAACGGAATAGGTTTTCCTATTTTCGGATACTCATGGGTCACTATCGTGCCATCGAAATCACATGCAATAATCATATTTCCGCGTATTAATAGGTTTCTTCATTGGGATCTTTGGGTTCCATTTCTTGCTCTATCCTGCCGATTGTAGGCTTGGTGAAATACCACGATACAGCGGCGATTGCCGCAACCCACATCATAGGTTTGTATCCCCCAAGAAGGTAGAAAAGAATGATACCCAGCGGTAGCGTTCCCGACACCATAATGATGCGGCAGATGGCCAGTTGTTCGTATTTCTCAAGTGTTTGCGGTTTGAGCCATTTGATGAGATACAAGCCGAGAGGGATGGTTATCAACGCTGCAAAAATAACCACATACTGCAGTGTTGCACCCAATTGGGACAATGGGTCGATGGGCTCGTACATGCCTTTTGAGAACAAATAATACATAATAGTTAGCGCGATAAGCGACAATACCATCACACCGTAATAATACCAATTGAGCGTTCTAACTACTTTTTCCATATTATGCTTTAAATTCAATTCGGTTAACAATAGACCGGCCGAGAGTTAACTCGTCCGTATATTCAATCTGATTACCTACAGCCACACCTCGAGCTATTTGCGATATACGCACGTCCACTCCGGCATTTTGGATACGTCTGAAGATATAAAAGTTCGTTGTATCGCCTTCCATTGTGGTGGGTAGGGCAAGGATTACTTCCTGAATATCGCCTTTGGTGAGGCGCTCGATGAGGCTGTCTATCTCGATGTCTTTCGGCCCAATGCCTTCCATCGGTGAGATAATCCCCCCAAGTACATGGTACACACCGTTATATTGCCCTGTATTTTCAATGGACATTACGTCCTGCACATTCTCAACTACACAAATCGTCGTGTGGTCACGGCGAGTGGAAGCGCAAATGGGGCATAGCTCAGAATCCGAAATATTATGGCACTCTCGGCAGTACAGCACCTCTTTTTTGAGACGCGTAAACGCCGTTGAAAACGCCTCTACGTCATGGTCGGACTGCCGTAATAGGTGTAATACCAACCGCAAGGCCGTTCTCCGCCCTACGCCTGGCAAAGAAGCCATCTGGTTGACTGCTTGCTCTAATAATATACTTGGGTAGTCACTCATTTTTTTGCGGCCCAGCGGGCAGGAATCATTCGATATGGATAGCGTTCACGGATATTATCTGCATTCGGGCAATCACAACGATGGATTCGAATACCTTTTGTCACAGATACGAATGCGAAAATAGGGTCACCAGGCTGAGGATTGCAACATTTGGAGAGGTTATAGTCCACATTTTTGACATTCATATCCACTTCAATGGCTAATCCAGTTAATTCGTTTTTGGGTACGTATTCCGTGTGTTCGCGTATTTGCGGCTCTTCCGGTTCCAAGAATACGTCTCGCAAGCGTGTGATGTCTTCCTTGCCGGTCGCCAAAGACTGGTACATATCAGACACCGCTTTATAGCCTAACTTCATTGCCATACGGGTGATGTCCGCCTCAGTATATTCTAATTTCCAATTCTTGAACCGGCGTTCTATCATCTCTTTTCCTTCCGCTGCGGACTTGTATTCGATTTCTTTGAGCGCTTGGCGCACTTTCGTACGTGCTTTGGAAGATACCAAAAAGTTCAACCAGTCGGCATTCGGATGCTGGTTTGGCGAGGTCATCACAGACACCTGATCGCCATTTTGCAGGCGCTGACGGATGGATACATTTTGATTACGAATAATACCTCCAACACAATGCGACCCTACTTCGCTATGTATTGAATACGCAAAATCAAGTAAAGTGGCGCCTTCCGGCAAACGACGCAAATCACCTGTTGGAGTGAATACATATACGTCTCCGCTGGTCTGCACAATAGAGCCTTTCACGCCCTTGTATGACCAGTGCGCTGCAACGCCTTGCTCTGCCACTTCGTCCATTCTTCTGGTGCGGATTTGAACCTCCACCCAGCGTTTGTCCGGACCTAATACGGTCGTATGAAGTGACTCATATCCGTTCTCTTTTGGAACAGACAGCCAGTCACGCAAACGCTTCGGATTCGGTGGAAAGATGTCGGTGATGAGCGAATAAACTTGCCAGCAGTCCGATTTCTCTTTATCCAAAGGAGAATCAAGTATAATACGGATGGCAAAGAGGTCATAGATTCGGTCTACATCGCAGTGCTGCGCCTGCATCTTATGGTAAATGGAGTGAATGGACTTCGGGCGGCCTTTGATGGTAAAACTGAAGCCCTCTGCCTTCAGTTTCTCTTCCAGAGGGGCTATGAAACGCGCTATATATTCTTCCCTTTCGGCTTTCTTGGCGTTCAGCGCATGCGCGATATATTTATACGTGTCGTAGTCGAGGAACTTAAGCGCCAAGTCCTCCATCTCGGTTTTAATCTGGTATAGACCGAGACGATGAGCCATTGGGGCATGCAGATTTTGCGTCTCTCGGGCAATGTGCCGGCGACGTTCGGAATCACCTTCTGCATCGAGCTGACGCAACAGTTCCAGGCGCTCATTTAATATCGTAAAAAGGACTTTATTACTGTCTTCCATTCTCGTGAATTATAAAAAACGCTGCAAAATTAGTGAAAAATTTCTATTTACACAAGTAAATACGATTAATTTTTAATAAATTCTTGCATATATCAAAATATTTTTGTATCTTTGCGGCGTTTTTTGGAAACAAATTAAATTTAACCTATAATGAAAACAACAAGAACTATTGTAATTTGTGCGCTCAGCATCGCTGCTGTGGTGATGTGTTATTTTTGCGTAACAAGTGTCACAACGCCTATCAAATTCGAAAACAAACGCGCTGAGCGTGAGGTAGTGGTTATCAAGCATTTGGTTGATTTGCGTACGGCTGAAGTTGAGTATCACCATCAAAAGGGTGTGTTTACAGCTAGTGCTGATACGCTACTGATGTTCCTTAAGACTGCTCCAAAGAAAGAAGTGCTCAAGGAAGGTAGTTTGACCGACAAGCAGTTAGAGGCCGGTTTGACCGAAGTAAAGGCTGTCAAAATTCTGAATGAGGCGAAGAAGAAAGCACTTAAGAAAAACCAGTTTGCTGATGCAGAGGCGCTGTATGCCTACATCTGGGAGAATGATGCGGATGTAAAGAGCAATGGTCTGGTAGGTTTCCGTCGTGATACCATTGAGTTGAACATGCTTCAATCGCTCTATAAAGGTCAATATGACGAGAATTCTATCGATGCCATCGTGGAAATTCCATTCAGCGAGGGCAAAAAGTTTGAGTTGGAAGTAAACAACGACTACAAGACTAGTCAAGGTATCCGTGTTCCGCTGTTCGAGGCACGCGCACCGTTTGAGAGTTATCTGGGCGACCTTAACAAGCAGGAGTTGGTTAACCTTATTGACCGCGAAGTTAAATTGGAGCACTATCCTGGCTTGAAGGTCGGTGATATATACGCTCCTAACAACAACGCTGGTAACTGGGAATAATCCAGCGTCTCGACATTTGAAAATTAATGCGTATAATTAGCGGCATATATGGGGGGCGGCGGTTGTCGCCCCCTAAAAATATCACAGCGAGGCCTACCACCGACTTCGCCAAGGAGAGTTTGTTCAATCTGCTCAATAATCGTCTAGACTTTGACGGCATTGACATGTTGGATCTCTTCGCTGGCACCGGAGGTATTGGCATTGAGTGCGTAAGCCGTGGCGCACGCGAAGTGACATCTGTGGAAATTGCCCATGTACAGCAGAACTGGATTATCAGTTGTTGCAAGCAGTTGGGTATCCGCAATCTGAGTGTCATTAGAGGGGATGTATTCAAATTTCTGAATACATGCCATGCGAAATACAACCTTATTTTTGCTGACCCTCCGTATGCATTAGAGCAGTTGCCTACTCTACCCGATGCGATACTTAATCAAGACATCTTTAAAAAAGATGGATGGCTGGTTATCGAGCACGGTAAAGATACCGATTTCACCAGCCACCCAAGGCATTTTGAGACGCGCACATATGGTAGTGTGCATTTTTCGTTCTTTCAGTAGATAGAGTTCTATAGCTCTACATACACTTCTAGTAGTTTACACTCACCTTTCGGCATAATGACAATATCATTGAGTGATGCCGGAATAAGCACCGCTTCACCAAGTCGTATGGTTGCTACGCTGTCTTCTGCATCACAGTCCAGAGCTTTGACATCGCATGCTCCTGCTACACACATATATGCTACGAATGAATCCAACGGCGCATAATCTCGTTGTACCGTTCTGGTCAGCGTAAGCATGTTTGTCGTGAAGTATGGTGTTTTCTTGAGATTGACAGCTCCGTTTACAACTGGATTAGGATGCGTTACAACAGCCTCTTTCACTGGCGAAAAATCCATCACATCCATGGCCTTTTCTAGCTTGAGAGGACGTTTGCGACCATCGTTTCCCACCCGGTTATAGTCATAGAGGCGGTACGTGATATCCGAGTTCTCTTGAATCTCCGCTACTATAGTATCACGCCGCATAGCATGTACAGTGCCGGTTGGTATATACGCAACATCACCTTCGCGCACGTTGTATTCACGCAAGTAGGATGCTAATGTGCCGTCAGATATAGCTTCATTTATAAGCGAAGGATTCATCGTCTCATTCCAACCCAGATAAATTGCAGACTTGCCTTGCGCAGGCAGCACATACCACATTTCAGTCTTTCCTAGTGAATCCTCATGTTCCAGTGCATACTCATCGTCTGGATGAACTTGAATAGAGAGATCATCCGCAGCATCAATAAACTTCATGAGTACAGGGAAATGATTGCCGAAAGTCTCATATACCTTACCGCCCACTAGTTCATCCATATATACCTCCAGCAAATCCTGCAGGGTATCACCGGCGTGTGAACCATTGGAAACCTCGGTAGGATACCTCTCTATATCCGAGATGACCCATGCTTCACCCACATTCTCATAATCTGCTGGAACATGGTCATACCATTTCTTAATAGTGTGACCGCCCCACAGTTTATGGAACAACTGTGCCTTGAATTTGAAGGGATATAATGACATTATTTGATATTACGGATATGTTTCTCCCATTTCCAAGCACTGGCAAGTACGTCACGGATAGGTGTATCTGCCTTCCAACCAAGTACTTTGTTGGCGCGCGTAGGCAACGCCCATACTTGCTCGATATCACCTTCACGTCTGCCAACGATAGTATATGGGATCTTCTTGCCTGTCGCAGCCTCAAACTCTTTTATCAGCGTCAGCACACTCAGTCCTGTGCCTGTACCGAGATTAAAAATCTCAACCTGTTCACGATCCTTGGCATTCAGCATGCGGTCGATAGCCTTCACATGTGCTTTGGCGAGGTCCACCACATAGATATAATCGCGGATACACGATCCGTCTGGTGTATTATAGTCATCGCCGAACACCTTCAGTTCAGGACGGAGTCCTGCAGCGGTCTGGGTAACGAACGGCAACAAGTTCTGTGGCACACCGTTTGGCAACTCGCCGATATGAGCAGACGGATGAGCGCCTATCGGGTTGAAATAACGCAGAATAGTGGCATGTAGCCCCTTGTCTGCATGCGCAGCATCATTGATTATCTCCTCGTTGATTTGCTTGGTGTTGCCGTAGGGTGACAGAGCCTTCTGGATAGGCGCTGTTTCATCTACCGGCAGATGTTGTGCGTCCGGCTGCCCATAAACGGTACAAGATGAAGAGAAAACCAGATTGGGTACTTTGTGCAACTGCATCACCTCCAACAGCGTCACAAGGCTACCGATATTATTGCGGTAATAGAGCAGCGGTTTCTCCACCGACTCTCCAACTGCCTTGCTGGCAGCAAAATGAATAACACCCACAATATCAGGATATTGTTTAAATACACTATCCAGGTCCACAAAGTTGCCGCAGTCGATATTCGCGAACTCCGGTCTGCGTCCTACGATAGCGGCGATTCCGTCCAACACATCAATCGACGAGTTACTGAGGTTATCCACTATCGTGACCTCATAGCCTTGTTGCATCAGTTCTACGGTGGTGTGTGAACCTATGTATCCGGTGCCACCGGTAACTAAGATACGTGCCATATTAGAATAATTTAGCAGGGTAAACACCCTCTTTGATTAACTGATTAATTTTCATAACCACTTGCGGACGATCCTCTGCATAGGTCACGCCGAACCATTTGGACGGGGTATCGAGCACCTTGCAAGTTGCTTTACCGGCTGCGATGAGGTCGTTAACCAATGTTGGAATATAGAATTCCGATTTCAGTTCTTGTCCGTGTGCAGCAAGGAATGCCTTGAAAGCGGTCTCGCTATATTGGAAATACTCGGGAGTAAAGCCCCACATGTTCATGGAGACTGGTGTATGCGGGTCAAGAGGCGTGTCTTTGCCGTCTTCTGTAAAGACAATCGTACCGTTCTTGTCCTCAATCTTCGTGCGCTCAACAACGTCCGTCAGATGACCTTTAGCATCGGTTGCGCATACGCCACGGCTCACAGAGCCGTTTTCGCTCAGCGTGTTGCATACGCGGTAGCCTACCATGCAATACTCGCCTTGCTTACCTTCTTTCTCACGCAGGAAATCCGCCAATACTTGGAATGACTCCTTGCCATAGAAATCATCGGCGTTGATTACGGCAAACGGCTCATGAATCAAGTCCTTGCCCATCAGTACGGCATGATTGGTACCCCATGGCTTGGTGCGCTCTGTGTTGTATGTGCACCCTGCCGGCACTTTATCAACCGACTGAAAACAAATCTCACACTGCACTTTGCCCTCATACTTGCTGAGTACCACGCGGCGGAAATCGTCTTCGAAATCCTTACGAATCACAAAAACGGTTTTGCCGAAGCCTGCTCTCAGCGCATCATAAATACTGTAATCAAGAATTGCTTCACCATTAGGTCCAAGACCGTCCATTTGCTTGAGACCTCCGTAACGGCTACCCATTCCGGCAGCCAAGATAAAAAGTGTGGGTTTCATATAATTTGGTATTTTATTCGTTTACTATGATTGTTTTGCCGTCTTTCTTCTTGTGCCGGAACCAAAGTCCGTAAACTTCGGAGCAGTTGCCGGCTGTGATAAAGGCTTTGATATGATTGTTGCGGATGAAAGCCATCAGCGCAGAGAACTCGTCCTGCGTGAGAATCGTCTGTATCTCG
Organism: uncultured Bacteroidales bacterium; assembly: GCA_900317345.1. Classification (GTDB taxonomy): domain Bacteria; phylum Bacteroidota; class Bacteroidia; order Bacteroidales; family Paludibacteraceae; genus Colicola. The sequence continues at coordinate 28,023 of ONGK01000017.1, forward strand.
ATATGCTCCTCACGGCTGTAACCGCCTTCAATCGTGTAAAGCGAGCAACCGCGCACAAGCGTCTCCACAATATACTTGCGCACCCGTTCAGGTTCAGAGGAGACAACACACACGCGTTTGCGCTTGTTGAATGATGCTGTGAAATAGTCAATCGCCAGACCGTTAATCCAGGTTCCGATGATGCCGATGACAACCATGCGGAAATCGTTGATGAAGAAAGCCGAACAGCATATAATTGCCCCGCCGATAGCTACAGAAGTGCCGATATCGAAATGCAGGTATTTGTTCACAATCTTACCAAGGATATCCAAACCGCCGGTGGAAGCATTGATACGGAATAGGAATGCCTGACATACGCTTAGCAAAAGCACAAAGCATATGAGGTCGAACCATACATCGCCCATACCGAGACCGCCGCTCATCACACTGTCACGCACGCGCTCCAGCACTTCGCCGGAACGGCTCAGCAGATAGGGATTGCCGTTTGTGTCAAGCACCGTCTGGCCGGCTTGCAACTGTGCCAGAATATCCGGTGCGTCTATCACTTTATGCGTCAGGTTCGTATACGGATAGATACGGTCCCATACCTGTGTCAACGGACCAAGAATAAGCGCCGTATACACCGTTTTAATGCCGAATTCATTACCAATTAGGATGAACGCCAGCATCAGCAGAAAGGCGTTGATGCCCATTACCAGATACGAGAATGTATCCGCATCGCCGCCGATGAGTGTATTGAGAACGATGGACAAACCGGATATTGAACCGACGATGAGGTGACTGGGCATCAAAAAATAATAGACAGCGGCTGCGCCCATACTCATGCCAACCGTCATATAGATCAACTCCCGCCAGAATTTACGGGTTAATAGTATTCTAATGTGTTCCATGTTATTCAGATTCTTTCACTACCAGCCGTGCGGTACGCCGGGTGGTCTGACTAAGCATAATGGTACGGCCGTCTTTTGCGCGCTCCAGGATCTCCGGCGTAGTTCCGCGTATCGTAAGCAGCGACAAGTGGTCGTTATAAGACACCTTGAAATGCGCCTTCAGTTCCTCTATGGCTGCGGGAACGAAACGGGTGTTGTCCACGCATACGGATATCGTGACGGCCGATGACTGGATGAGCGACACTTTCAGACGGTGACGATGGATGATTTCGAAAATCTCATTGAGGCTCTCCTCCAGCACAAACGCGAAATCTTTCGCGCGCATGGTAATAAGGAGTTGGTTCTTGCGCCATATATATACCGGGATATCAATCGGGCCTATTCCATCCGCCGAGATACATGAACCGGAGGCTGTTGGGTCGCCGAAGGGCTTCACATATAGCGGAATATGCTTATTCTCAAGCGGACGTATCGTCTTCGGGTGAATAATCTGTGCGCCGGAATAACTCAGTTCTACAGCATCTTGGTAACGCAACGAAGGGATAAGAACGGTATCTGGTTCGATGCGGGGGTCGGCATTAAGGATACCGGGAACGTCTTTCCAAATTGTCACGGATTCAGCGTCCAGATAGTTGCCTAAAAGGGCGGCAGTGTAGTCCGAACCCTCACGGCCAAGCGTCGTGCGTTTGCCGTCTGACGTGCCGCCGATGAATCCTTGCGCCACTACTATCTGTGGACGATTAGGTCTCGCCCACCCTGCGCGGATAACATTGCAACTGGTCGCATCATCTACCTTCGCCTCACGCCATGTATCGTCCGTCCGGAGCAGTTTCGGCATGTTCCACCATTCAACGGATAGGCCCTGTTTGAGCAGGTACACAGCGATAATCTGTGTGGACATGATTTCGCCAAGCGATACTATCTGGTCGTAGTTCTCATCGAACGGAAGTTGAGGATCAAAAGGAATTTCGCCTTGCAGGCGGATGTCCGAACCGGGTTTCAAACCGAGCTCTTTCATGATAGCCACATGGAAATCGATGATATCGACCCATTGGCTCAGTGCTTGCTCTTCCTTGCCGGCATCGAGGAACTCCACGACACGCTCAAGGGCATTGGTGGTTTTCCCCATCGCTGAGACGACAACCATTAGGCCGTCGTCAGCATGATTGTCAACCGCCAAACGCACTATATGCTCCAGATTCCGGACGCCTGCTGCGTCCTTCACAGATGCTCCGCCGAATTTATAGACTCTCACCAAATCTCAAATCTCTGTTCACAAATTCGCCATTCGGATGGCCGTATAAGCGCCTTCTACACCTTTATTGCCCAGTTTGCCACCACAGCGGTCGAGCGCTTGTTGTTGGTTCAGCACTGTCAGCACAGAGAAGATGACGGGCACCTTGCCTTGCGCATTGAGTGTGGCCACGCCTTGCGTTACGGACTGGCAGACATAATCGAAATGCGGCGTCTCGCCCTGAATCACGCAGCCGATTACTATCACGGCATTAACGCGTTCCTCTTTCATGATATGCGTGGCGCCGTACGTCAGTTCTACAGTACCGGGCACATGAAGCACATCGATGTTGTCTTCTGGCACGCCGTGTTTAATGAGCGTGTCGATCGCCCCTTGCGCCATGGCAAAGGTTATTTCGCTGTTCCAGTCCGCCACTACAAGTGCATAGCGCTGACGTTCGAGAACATCAGCGCTAGGCAGTTGGTTAGCGTCATATCGAGATAAATCACTGGTCATTGACGATGAATGATTTATTCTGCTACGGCGATAAATTTATCGATATCCTGTGCCTCTGCGGACGTCGGATAGTCTGCTTTGATAGCTTTGAAGGCCTTCAGCGCTTTGGCTTTCTTACCCTCATGCAGGTAAACGATACCGGCTTTCTTCAGGCTCATTGGAGCAATCAGTTCGTTGCCGGACTCGGCTGCTGCCTCAAATGCCTTAGCGGCCTTGTCGTACTCACCGAGCTCTACATAGGCGTCGCCGAGCAGTTGGTGTGCTGCAGGGTCGATATTCAGGTCGTCTGCATCGAATTTCTTCAAGTACTTGGCTGCATCTTCGTACTCGCCCTTCTCGTAGTAGCAAATGCCGGCATACAGAGCAGCCAGTTTGCCTTGCTGATAGAGGCTGTACTCGTCTGCGATAGCCTCGAAGCCGATGCACTCTGCGTCGTCGCCCTTGAGCGCTTTGTCGTAGTCGCCCGCCATGAAATAAACCACAGCCTTGGCGTTCTCATTGCTGGCTTCTTGGGCTTTCGGCTTAATCACGTAGTTGTTGATAGCGATGATTGCCATCACTACTACTGCGATGCCGCATACAATCCAACTGATGAGGTTTGAGTTGTCCTCAATCCACTTGCCGGCGCCGGTAAGCGCCTCATTTACTTCTTGCAATTGTTCGTCTTCTTTAACGAATTGTTCTTTCCTTTTTGCCATTTTATTGATTGTTTTAATGTATTCTCGTCAAAAATCGTGCAAAGATACAACAAAAAAATGATATGTGCAAATTTTATGAAAAAAAAGACGCAATATTTGCATATATGCAATTTTTGTAGTACCTTTGCAGCCAAAAGAAGGAACAAATATGAAGATTGGGTGTAAAATGGGGTTGCTGGCTCTCTGTTTATGCGGTTGGGTCAGTTATATGTCGGCGGGTATATATGCCGGGCTGGTCGTGGACCAGAACGGGCAGCCGATTGCTTATGCAACTGTCTATCCGGAGATTGCGCCGGAATGGGGAACTGCCACCAATAATGACGGTTATTTCTCCTTTGAGGCAAACCTGTTGGGCGATATGAAAATTGTCTTCAGTTTCATTGGCTATGAGAAGAAAATCATCGCGGCACGAGAACTGGCGGACGCTGCCCAACTGCCCACTATTACGCTTACCGAGCAGCCTATTGCGCTGCAAGAAACTGTTGTAGCGGCGAAACCAAGCAAGCAGAAGAATAAGCGCAAACAGATGGCGGCTCTACTCCACGCGGTATATGTCAAGTTGGAGGAGGAGTTTCCGGACGAACCATCGCTCTACCGCATCGTTAGCGATGTGCGGATGGACTGCGCATCGGATCTTTCTACTGAGATTAAGAATCGCGATAAAGATACATGGGGCATGGAGCAGATGATTGCCAATGTCGTGGTGTTGCCCGAGCAGGGAAAGGCGGGACGCGACTCCGTGCAGTTCCAGGGATTGTTTTGCAAGCGTTTCTTTGATGCACGCAAACGAGCCGAAGCGGACACGATTTTGGCAGGCAATCTCATTGAGCGCATGGATAAAAAAGGTACGGGTGCTGCGCAGATGATGCGCAAGGCCGTCAATGCCGTTGATTCAGGAGTTGTGGTGCACCAGGCGCTTTTCGCCTTGGGAAACATGCGCTATGATTTCGAGCAGTCGATGACGGACACGCGCCACTGGACCGTTTCCAACGAGTCTGAAGGAGAAACCGTTCTCACCCACACACAAACCGTCAGCAAATATCTCGGATGCTTCAAACTGACCTTCCAGCGCCATTATATCGTGGACTCAGAAACCTTTGCCGTGCGCCGTTTCTCCGAGCATGCAGAGGTCAAAATTGTGATTCCGTTCGGCTATAAACTGAACGCCGACCAGTTGCAGATGCTCAATCTGCTCAATATGGGTGACAGCCAGATAGCGAGATTCCGGCTCAGGAGAATGAATAGCGTCATCGACCTCAACACCATTTATCAGCGCCAAAACGGACATGTATATACGCTCGAGAAGAACATGATTGCCAACTCGCGCATCCTCGGCCGATTGGCGAACGAAGGAGAAAAGGCGCACCAGGACGAGATTCCGTTCGTCCTCAAAGCCACGCAGCGGGTAACCGATTTGAAGACAGAGGGTATCAAACCGCTTTCCGCAAGCCAAATCACAAAGCGTCTCGATCGACAAACCGTAGAAATATATTAATTTCAGCATATTTATTTGCACATATCAATTTTTTGTTGTACCTTTGCACTCGCAAAATTTAACGCATATATTTTATGGCAACACAAGAAGAAACATTTAAGAAAATCGTCGCGCATTGCAAGGAATACGGATTTGTCTTCCCGAGCAGCGAGATTTATGATGGTCTGGGCGCAGTGTATGACTACGGTCAGAACGGCGTGGAGTTGAAGAATAATATCAAGCGGTATTGGTGGGACAGTATGACGCTGCTGCACGAGAATATCGTCGGTATTGATGCTGCTATCTTCATGCACCCCACGACTTGGAAAGCTTCCGGTCACGTGGATGCGTTTAACGACCCACTCATTGACAACCGCGATAGCAAGAAGCGTTACCGCGCGGATGTGCTCATCGAGGACCAGCTCGCCAAATACGACGAGAAGATAGAGAAAGAGCTCGCCAAGGCACGCAAGCGTTTTGGAGACAACTTCGATGAGGAGCTGTATAAACAGACGAACGAACGCGTGCGTGAGCATATCGAGAAAAGAGAAGCGCTCCATGCACGATTCACCAAAGCGATGAACGATAACAACCTTGAGGAACTCAAGCAAATCATCCTTGATGAAGAAATCGTTTGTCCGATCAGCGGCACGCGCAACTGGACCGATGTGCGCCAATTCAACCTCATGTTCTCCACAGAGATGGGTTCGACGGCAGATGGCGCCATGAAGATTTACCTTCGTCCGGAGACCGCACAGGGTATCTTCGTCAATTTCCTCAATGTGCAGAAGACCGGCCGTATGAAGATTCCTTTCGGTATCGCGCAAATCGGTAAGGCTTTCCGTAACGAGATTGTAGCCCGTCAGTTCATCTTCCGCATGCGTGAGTTCGAGCAGATGGAGATGCAGTTCTTCGTTCGTCCGGGCGAGGAACTCAAGTGGTTTGAGCACTGGAAGCAGTTCCGCCTCAAATGGCACAAAGCGCTCGGTCTGGGGGATGAGAAATACCGTTTCCACGACCACGACAAACTCGCGCACTATGCCAATGCAGCAACGGATATCGAGTTCCTCATGCCGTTTGGCTTCAAAGAGGTGGAAGGTATCCATAGCCGTACGAACTTCGACCTCTCGCAGCATGCCAAGTACAGCGGCAAGAAAATCGAGTACTTCGATCCGGAGCTGAACCAGAGCTACACCCCGTATGTCATTGAGACTTCTATCGGCGTGGACCGTATGTTCCTGAGCGTGATGTGCTCGGCATACGAGGAGCAGGCATTGGAAGGCGGCGACACGCGTGTTGTCCTTCACTTGCCGCCGGTATTGGCACCTGTGAAGGCATGTATCATGCCGCTTGTCAAGAAAGACGGACTGCCCGAGAAAGCACGCGAGATTATGAACGAACTGAAGTTCGATTTCAAGATTGCGTACGATGAGAAGGACTCTATCGGCAAGCGCTATCGTCGTCAGGATGCTATCGGAACGCCGTTCTGCATCACCGTGGACCACGATACGCTCAATGACGGATGTGTCACGGTTCGTTTCCGCGACACCATGGCGCAGGACCGTGTGAAGATTGAAGACCTGCACGAAATCATCCGCAAAGCCACCGACCCCAAAGAGCTCTACCGCAAAATCGTCGGCGACTCCCTGGAGGATACAAATGAATAATCTTCCTTCGAGATCTCGTATATCGAAATATCGTCATCTCGAAATACTCCTCTCAGCGCAGCCAAGCTGCTATACACAAACAAGCGCCCCTCCGGCGCTTGTTTCTTTATCCATTCCCTGCCCCGCGCATCCATACTGGTTTTCTCCGTCCATTGCCCCGGCATTTAATGCCGGTTCTATTTTGTCAATTGTCCGGCATATTTGCCGGCCATAAATGTTTTTTAGGTTTATGTCCTTTGGACGGTTGTTACCGCCGATGGCGGTGAGGTGTAGCCGCAAGGGCTACCGTAAAATTTATTTTTAAGGGGGCATCTTGTGGCTGCAACTCGCAAGCTCGCCAGAGCAACAAGCGCCCAAAGGGGTTTTATATGTTTTTTTCTAAATATCGTTTTCGGTCGTTTTCTCTTCCGTTTTCTGGGCGAAGCGGTTTTCGATTTTATCTCAATTCTTCAATTTCGGGCACAAAATCACAAAACATTTGCATATATGCCGAAAAAGTTGTAATTTTGCACCGTTTTTCGGTCGAATCCCGACGGTCGACCGACGGTCGACCGACAGTCAACCGACAGTCGTATCCGAGGTCACTATGACGTTTGACCTCCCGAAAAAACCGATTTTTAACTAAATACACCCTTTTTATGTCCAGAGTAATTACATCTTCAGGTCTTGATTCCATCCACGGCAAAGTGGACGGACGTACCCGTGGTTATTTCTATCAATCTAAAATTACCGGCAGAATCTTCTATCGCGAACGCGATGAAAACTACCAACAGAATCAATCTGAGCGCCAGAAATGGAACTCTGCTGCCTTCAAGTACGCACATC
>ONGK01000027.1 GCA_900317345.1 uncultured Bacteroidales bacterium
CGGAAGGACGTTCCGCCCACCGAAATTACGTTCGCTAAATGTAGCGAACTTCAAATAAACCGGTAATAATTCTCATTTATGCAAGCATAATTCGATTTTTATACCAATTTATTTGGTAATTCAAATTTTTTGTAGTAATTTTGTACCCGAATTGAAAATATAACAAACAAAGTAATATGAGAAAATGTTTATTAGTGGCCTTTTTGGCTTTGGGAATGGCTGCGATGGCGCAGCATGTGACACCATTGTCTATCGAGATTGCCGAGGTGAAAATTGACTCACTCCGCGATCTGTATCTCTCCGAACCTCCTATGTATCGCGCATCGCTGAACATCATCGAGGAGGCGCTGAACAGGAATGAGAATGAGATTAAAACCGCCAAGGCAGAAGTGAAAGCGGAGCAAGCACACGCCAAAGAACTGAGCAAGGCGCTTGAGGAGGCTGTGAAGATGACCGCTGCGCTGAAGAAACTCTACGCCAAAGAGGAAGGCGAGTTGAAATCGATGCAGAAAGTGGTGGAGAAACAGCAGAAGACAGTGGCACGCCAAAAAGACCTGAACAAGGAGAACCGCGACAGCTATCTGGTTTTCCTGGAGAGACAGCAGAAAGAGTTGGGCTATTCGTTGCGCGAAGTGGCCGACCGTCAGCACGCTATTTCCGGCCTGGAGACCACCATTCAGAACCACCAAACGAACCTGCAGTCTTTTGTGCATGAGATTGAGCAGAAAGAGCTGACACTTTCCCAACTGGAGGCCACGCTGAAGACGCGTATGGCGCAACTCAAAGCCGAGCTGAAAACCGCTAAATCCCTGAAATAAGACTCATCAAAGCAAGCAACCATGAACGTTATCAATCTATCCGAGCAAAACAGTGTGCTCAACCAGTTCCTGCGTGAGATACGCGATGTGAACATCCAAAACGACCCACTCCGTTTCCGTAGGAATATTGAGCGCATCGGCGAGTATATGGCCATTGAGGTGAGCAAAGTGCTAAACTATGAGCCGACCGAGGTTCAAACACCTCTCGCCACCACGACCGTCAACACGCTTGCCGACCAGTTGGTGCTGGCAACTATACTGCGCGCAGGACTGCCGCTGCATCAGGGATTCCTGAATATCTTCGACCGCGCGGAGAATGCTTTTCTGAGCGCATACCGGCGTGTGGGACGCAATGTGCACGGCGAGGACCAGTTGGAGATTGTGGCAGAATATATGGCTGCGCCGGCTATTGAAGGCAAGACGCTCATCGTGGCTGACCCGATGCTGGCTACCGGCATGTCAATGGAGGTAGGCTATCTCGCGCTGCTGCGCCACGGCAAACCGAAACATACGCACTTATGCTGCGCCATCGGTACGCCACAAGCGATAGACTGTCTGCGCGAGTCGCTGAACGACAGTCCGGATGTGACGCTATGGTGCGCGGCGATAGACCCGGTGCTGAACGAGAAGAAATATATCGTTCCCGGTCTGGGAGATGCCGGCGATTTGTGCTACGGAATAAAAATACATCTCTCCGATCGTAACTAACAAATCATATGTATGGTACATGCCTGCGGTTCTGCTGACCGTGGGCATTGCTTTGATTAGTCTGTGGGAAGCGCCGCAGCTACCGCCGCCTGTGATGTCTTTAGGTGACAAAGTGCTGCACGGGTTGATGTACACCGCTTTAGCGGTGGCATGGATGGTGCCGATTACGAGATTGAAGATTGAAGATTTGAGATTGAAGATTTTCAGTTATACGGCAGTATGTCTGGCTGTGACGGCTTTCGGCGCGCTCATGGAGGTGCTACAACGCTTCTGCACACTCACCCGTTCCGGCGAGATGGCGGACGTATATGCAGATTTTATCGGCGCTCTGGTGGGCGTTCTGATAGTAGGGATATGGCGAATGGTATTTACGACATCGCATTAAGTTTCCTATACCGCACGAAACTGCGGAAGGCACTGGCCTTGATGGAACAATACGGCTCCGCTGAAGCGGCGTGGTTTCATATCGACGAGCCGGAGAAAGAGTCTGCGCTTGCCCGTGCGGGACAAGAGATGGAGTGGATAGACGCGCATGGCATACAGGTATGGACGCAGACCGACAAGAATTACCCATACCGCTTGCGGCAATGCCCTGACCGGCCGCTGTTGCTCTATAGCAAAGGGCATGTGCAACCCTCGGACGGACATATCGTAAGCATCGTCGGGACCCGCCATGCCACAGAGCGCGGCAAGGAACAGACCGACACGCTGGTTCGCGAACTGCATGAGCGGCTGGAGAAGGTGACTATCGTCAGCGGCGGAGCGTACGGCATCGATATCGCAGCGCACAGAGCCGCTATCAAATACGGCGTGCCGACTATCATTGTGCCGGCGCACGGTCTGGACCGCATCTATCCTTATCAGCACCGTGCAGATGCTGTGGCGGCGCTGGAATTGGGAGGACTGCTGACCGAATTTCCTTCGGGCACAGAACCGATAGCAGCCTATTTCGTACAACGAAACCGCATCGTAGCCGGTATGGCAGATGCCGTGGTGGTGGTAGAGAGTCCTGAACGGGGCGGAAGTCTGATAACCGCACAGATGGCATCGGACTACAGCCGCGATCTGTTCGCTTTTCCCGGCAGACCGAATGACGCTCTATCGCGCGGATGCAACAGTCTCATCCTCAAGCAGAAAGCACAGTTGATTAACTGCGCAGATGACCTCATCAATGCGATGGGATGGACCACACGCAACAAACCCGCACAAGCTATTCAAACACAGCTAATCGGTCTGCATGACGACCTGACATCCGACCAGCAGACGCTCCTAAGCAAACTGCAGGAAGCCGAAGAAGGACTGCATATCAACCTGCTGGTGATGGAGACCGAACGGCCGTACGCCGAGGTGTCCGCCGATCTCGTTTTGCTGGAGGTTCAAGGTCTTGTGCGGTCACTTCCAGGGGGAATTTATAGGTTTGTTCGCTAAAAAAACACAAAAAAACTTGCATATGTGCAAAACTTTTTGTACTTTTGCAGCAAATTTAAAAAAATAACGCGTTATACATGGAAACATTAAAGAAGTATTTGGGAGTTATTCTCCTTTTGTTGGGCGTGTTATGCCTCGTTATCTACAAACTGGCATTGCCGGTGAACGCACTGTTGATTTGCAGCATGGTTCTTGAGGTAGGTGGCATTCTTGCTTTCGTATTTATCAATAAAGCACTGAAGTAAGGGTACGATAGATGGCGAATGGTCAGTTCAATGATGCTGTGAAGTATCACTTGACGGGCATGTACCAGGACTGGTTTCTGGACTATGCTTCCTATGTGATATTGGAACGTGCCGTGCCGGCTATAGAGGATGGTCTCAAGCCGGTGCAACGCCGTATTCTGCATGCAATGAAGACGGTGGACGACGGCAAATACAACAAGGTGGCGAATATCGTCGGCCAGACGATGCAGTACCACCCGCACGGCGATGCGTCTATCGGCGATGCCCTTGTGCAACTCGGCCAGAAAGACCTGCTCATTGACTGCCAGGGAAACTGGGGAAACGTGCTGACCGGCGACGGTGCAGCCGCGCCCCGTTATATTGAAGCTCGCCTGTCGAAATTCGCCCTCGAGACGGTTTTCAACCCGAAGACGACGGAGTGGATGAAGAGCTATGACGGCCGCAAGAACGAGCCTATTCATCTGCCCGTCAAATTCCCGTTATTGCTTGCGCAGGGCGTGGAGGGTATCGCAGTCGGTCTGAACTCGAAAATCCTGCCGCATAACTTCAATGAACTATGCGATGCCTCGCTGGCCTACCTACGCAAAGAGGAGTTTCAGTTATTCCCGGATTTCCCCACAGGCGGTGTGATTGACGTGACGCGATACAATGACGGCGAACGAGGCGGTTCGGTCAAGATACGCGCGCGCATCCAGAAAGCGGACGACAACAAGACGCTCATCATCACCGAGATACCCTACGGCACCACCACCTCCAAAATCATTGAGACCATTCTCAAAGCCAACCAGAAAGGCAAGATAAAAATCCGCAAGATTGACGATTTCACGGCGGACCAGGCGCGCATCGTCGTGCAGCTGGCACCGGGTTCCTCGTCCGACAAAGCGATTGACGCCCTCTATGCCTTCACGGACTGCGAAGTGAACATCAGCCCGAACTGCTGCGTGGTGGAGAACCGCAAGCCGATATTCACCTCCGTGAGCAACCTGCTCAAACTATCGTGCGACAACACAAAAGCGCTGCTCAAATGGGAGTTGGAGATAGAGAAAGGCGAGCTGGAGGAGAAGTATTTCTACACCTCATTGGAGAAAATATTCATCGAGAACCGCATCTATAAGCAGGAAGGCTACGAGAACGCCACGAGCAAAGAGAAAGCCATCGCTTTCATCGACGAAGCGCTCACGCCTTTCAAAGCGCAACTCATCCGCGAAGTGCGCACCGAGGATATTGAGAAACTGCTCGATATCCGCATGATTCGTATCACGAAATTCGATGCCAAGAAAGCGGACGAGCTGATGAAGGACCTCGAGAAGAAAATCAAGGCCTGCATCAAGAACCTCAACCACCTGACGGAATACACCATCAGCTGGTTCGAGATGCTCAAAGACAAATACGGCGCCGCCTATCCGCGGCGTACCGAGGTGCGCAACTTCGGCGCAATAAACGTCAAGGCCGTGGTGGAGAACAACGAGAAACTGTACATCAACCGAGCGGAGGGCTTCGTAGGAACGGGCCTCAAGAAAGACGAGTTCCTATTCAACTGCTCGGACATCGACGATATCATCGTCTTCCACAAGGACGGCAAATACAAGGTGATGAAGGTGGCGGAAAAGCTCTTCGTGGGCACCGACATCCTGCATATAGCCGTCTTCCAGCGTGGCGATGAGCGCACGGTGTACAATGTCGTTTACCGCGACGGCAAGAAGGGCACCTATTTCATGAAGCGCTTCAACGTGACCGGCGTGGCGAAAGACAAGGAATATGACCTTACGCAAGGCAAACCGGGTTCCAAAATCATCTATTTCACGGCGAACCCGAACGGCGAAGCGGAGGTCATCCGCGTGGCGCTCAAGCCGCAGCTTCACCTCAAGAAACTGGAGGTATGCAAGGACCTGAGCGAACTGGCCGTCAAATCCCGTACGGCACGCGGCAATGTGCTGACGAAATTTGAGGTAAAGTCCATCACGCTCAAGCAGAAAGGCCACTCCACCCTCGGCGGGCGCAAGGTTTGGTTCGACGCCGATGTGCTGCGCGTCAACTACGACGAGCACGGACTTTACCTGGGCGAGTTCTACGATGAGGACCGTATTCTCGTCCTCACCACCGACGGCGAATATTACACCACCTCGTTTGACCTCACCGCGCATTTTGAGGACAATATCCTCCGCATTGAGAAACTGGACGCAGACAAGGTTTGGTCGCTCATCCAATGGAACGGCGAACTGAAATACTACTACGGCAAGCGCTTCAAACTGGATGACGCGCAGGCGAAAGTGCAGTCCTTCCTCGGCGAAGACAAAGAATCGCGCATCGCCGTGCTCTCTGACCGCGAGGAGGCCACTTTCCGCATCACATTTGCGGACGAGAAGAAAGAGCCGCTCGACATCCTCATGGCCGAGTTTATCGATGAGAAATCCGCTAAAGCGAAGGGCAAACGCATCTCCACTCTCGAGATAGCGAAGATAGAGGACATCACACCCGAGCCCGAGCCCGAGCCAGAAGAGGAGGATAGTTTAGAGGACGGCTCGGAGAGCCTACAGGACGCGGAGAGCGCTACAGAAAGTTTAGAGGACGCCGACTCCATCGAAGTAGAAGGTGTGACGATGACCTTCGAGAAGCCGCAAGATACCCAACTCGATTTATTCTAATGGAAGTTATCCTTGGTTCACAAAGTCCGCGTCGCCGTGAACTGATGGCGGGTCTGGACATCCCGTTCAGGGCCATCTCTATCGATGCGGACGAATCCTATCCTGCAGACCTGCAGGCGGGCGATATACCTTATTATATCTCACGCGCAAAAGCGCGCGCGTATGAACCTAATCTGACGGACGGCCAGTTGCTCATCACGGCAGACACCATCGTCTGGCTCGACGGGCATATGCTCGGCAAACCGCATGACGAAGCGGACGCAGTGAGGATGATTAAGGAGCTGCGCAACAAGACGCATCAGGTGTATACGGCTGTCACGTTAGCGCAGAAAGGGCAACCTTTGGAGACATTTGTGGACCGCACCGATGTAACTTTTGGCAACTTGACGGACGAAGAGATAGAAAATTATGTACGCCAATACCGTCCGCTGGACAAAGCCGGCTCATATGGCGTGCAGGAATGGATAGGATACGTCGCATGCACCGCGATGAACGGGTCGTATTTCAATGTGATGGGATTCCCCGTCCACCTCGTCTATAAAGCACTTAAGAAACGCGGCTTTTGACCGCGTTTCTTATTGATAATCAGACATTAGAGTCCCCGAACGATACAAACAGAATAGAGCATGCCGATAAGCATGGTGTACTTCACCACTTGTTGGCATGTTTTGTAATCAGACGGTATCTTCGCCGCCCACAGAAGCCAGAGCGAACCCAGCAGCGGGATGACAACACCTAAGACAATATAACGCGTGCTGAGACTTGACCAACCGATGGGGAACGGCAAGATATGATACCACAGATGGCCGATGACGGCTATCGTCAATACTATCAGCGCAGATACGAATATTTTCGTCCATTTCTCTCCCCACACCACCGGCATCGAGTGGCACTCCAGTTCGCGGTCACCCATCTGGTCCTGCAAGTCCTTAATGATTTCTCGGATCCACATCAGCAGAAACGCAAGGAGCGCAAAGCCGCCGAGCCATGCGTAGAGGTCATGCGACAGACTGGTGAACGGCAGGATGTCATGGTAGCGCAGGTTCAACAGTGCCACGTTGGTCATAGCCACCACCAGCGGTACCAAGCCCGTCAACAAAGCAACAATGAGGTTGCCGATGATGAGGAGACGCTTGTAACTCGACGAATAGAACCATAGCAGGCCGGGCACCAGAATGAACAACATGCCGAGTGTGAAACTGCGGAGCAACACCGCTATGACGATGCCTGCGCTGACGCCCAGCCCGCTCAGCGCCAGACTTAGTTGCATCGCCGCCGGTTTACTCACAGTACGCGTGACGATGAGTTCGTCCGGACGGTTGATGCGGTCTATCTTCACATCAAAATAATCATTGATGACGAAACCGCCGGCTGCAATGAAGACAACCGCGAGAATGAGCAGAGGAAGAGCAGATTGCTCCACCTCACCAGACGCAGGATGTCATTTATTAGCACTGGCATTGGCTATTTGATTTTCAGTATGACGCCGGTCCAAGCGCTGAGCACAATCTCATTCACGGCATCGGGTGTGAAATCAAGTGCATATTTGTCGCCTCTGAGCAAGTCCACAGCGGTTGCTTTCGCCTTTCCTTCGAGTCCGAGGTAAACAAAAGCATCATTGGGAATGCGAAGATGCACATGCTGCTCGCGGTCATGGAAATTGACCACCATCAGCAGTGTCTCTCCTTTCGTATGACGAATGAAAGCATAGTGCTGGCGTTTGTCAAAGCCTTCGCCCTGCGCGTAAGTAACATCGTACATCTGCCCTTTCTGAATAGCTTTGTCGTCCCGGGCCAAAGTCAGCAGACGCTGATAGAAAGCGCGTAACTCTTTCTGCTCAGGTGTCATTTTGGCGCCGTCGAACTTACCTTTGTTCGCCCATGCCTGGATGCTCTTCACACCCCAGTAGTCGAAGATAGATGTTCGTCCGTCAATGCCGCTGAAGCCCTCCATGTCCATACCTCGCTCGCCGAGTTCCTGACCCGCGTATATCATCATCGGGCACTGGTTGAGCGTAGCCGCCACAATCATCGCCGGCTCGGCGCAACGGCCGTCGCCGCAGAAGAACCCACTCGCCAGACGCTGCTCGTCGTGGTTCTCCAGGAAATAGAGCATATGCTGAATGTGATACCTTCTGCCGGCCAACCCTTGCTCGTCACGCCACGCAGATAGTCGTACATGCCGACTTTGTCGTAGAGATAATCAAAGCCTGCCGCTATATACGCATCGTACTGATTCGGGTCGTAGCACTCGCCGATGATGAGGTACTTCTTGTATTTCTTCTTCACCTGTGGGATAGCCCATGCGAAGAACTCCACCGGCACCATTTCCGCCATATCGACACGGATGCCGTCGATGCCTTTTCCTGCCCAGAAGAGCATGATATCGCGCATCTTGACCCATGTGCTTGGGATGGGGTCAAACTGCTTCTCGCAACCATTCTGATAGAACACGCCGTAGTTCAGTTTGACGGTCTCATACCAGTCGTTCTCGCTCGGATGGCTGGTAAAGCAGTCGTTCCCGGTCACCTTAGCCGGATATTCATCGTAGCCCTGCAGGTCTTTATCCATAGTGAATCGCTCGCCCGGCAGGTAATAGAAGTTATTGAGCGGCGAGAAAGCCCACTCCGGGTGGTCATTCTCACCAAGGTCCTCCACTCCGGCGGGTTTGCAGAGGCTCTTGTATTCACGGCTCACATGATTCGGCACAAAGTCGATAAGGACGCCTAAACCGGCATCGTGGGTACGCTTGACCAACGCCTCAAATTCCTGCATGCGTTTGCTTTCATTTTTAGCGAGGTCAGGGTCCACATCATAGTAGTCGGTAATGGCATAGGGAGAACCTGCTTTTCCTTTGGTAATGGCAGGATTGTTATATTGGGCGGTAGCGTGACGTATGACGCCTGTGTACCAAACGTGCGTGGCACCCAGGTCCGAAATGGCTTGGAGTGCACGCTCGTTGATATCTATGAACCGCCCGCAACCATTCTCCTCCTTGCTGCCGTTGTGTTTACGCGTCTCGTTATAGTTCGTAAACCAACGCGGGAAGAGTAGTTCCTCATCGGTCGGGATGAGGCAAACGGTCACTTTAGAGCCTTTCTTGGAGATGATACGCTCTTCGCCGCGAACCTTGTTCGCCTCATCATCCACTTCGATGCCAAGGAAGCTCAGTCCCTTCATGATTTCTGCGCGGATGTACGGGTCGTTCTCTCCGATACCGGCTGTGAACACGAGGATGTCGATGCCGTTCATAGCAGCAGCATATGCTCCGATATACTTAATGACGCGGTAGATGAACATCTTACGTGCCAAGTCAGCGCGTTTGTTGCCTTGGTTGATGGCAGCCTCTATGTCACGGCAGTCGCTGGACACACCCGAAACACCGAGCAGACCGGATTTCTTGTTGACCAGATTGTTGAACTCAGCCGTATTCAGGTGCTCCTTGTCCATGATGAATGTAGCCGCACCGAGGTCAAGGTCACCGGCACGTGTACCCATCACAAGGCCTTCCACCGGCGTCAGACCCATACTGGTGTCTACGCTCTTGCCGTTGAGCACAGCGGTACAACTGCCGCCACCACCGATATGTGCGGTAACGATCTTCTGCTTGCTCGGATCCACACCCAGGAACTCACAAACGCGTGCGCTCACATAGCGGTGGCTCGTGCCATGGAAACCATAGCGACGGATGGCGTATTTCTCATACAGTTCGTACGGTAGCGCGTACATGTATGCATAGTCCGGCATAGTCTGGTGGAACGCGGTGTCGAAAACAGCTACCTGCGGAACGCCCGGCAGGATTTTCTCGATAGCATCGATACCCTTCAGGTTAGCGGGGTTGTGCAGCGGAGCAAGGTCCACACACTGGATGATTTGCTGCTTCACCTCCGGAGTGATGAGTACTGACTTGTTGAATTTCTCGCCGCCGTGCACCACGCGGTGACCAACTGCGTTGATCTCTTTCAGGTCTTTGATGCAACCGATCTTCGGGTCCACCAGTTTCTCCAGAATGAGCTCGATACCTACGGTATGCTCCGGCATCGATTTCTCAAATTTCACTTTCTCTCCGTTCGGCAGTTTGACCAAGAGGAACGAATCAGGCAGACCGATTTTCTCGATGCCGCCTTGCGCCATCACTTGCTTGCTCTCCATCTCGAAGAGCTTATACTTAATACTGCTGCTACCGCAGTTCAAAACTAAAATCTTCATTTTATTGCTTGATTTGCTGTTATTACTACCATTTGTACGATATCTTGCACTTTGCATCCGCGGCTCAGGTCATTCACCGGAGCGGCTATACCTTGGAGAATCGGGCCTACAGCGTCTGCGCCCGAGAAGCGCTCCACGAGTTTGTAGCCGATGTTTCCTGCCTGCAGGTCCGGGAAGACGAGTACGTTTGCCTTGCCGGCAACAGGGCTTCCGGGAGCTTTGGTTGCCGCTACGCTCTCAATCAAGGCTGCATCTGCCTGCAGCTCGCCATCGAGTGCCAAGTTCGGAGCCATCTCCTTTGCCAACTTCGTTGCTTCCTGTACTTTGTCCACCAGTTCGTGCTTTGCACTGCCTTTGGTAGAGAACGAAAGCATCGCAACGCGCGGCTCTATTCCGGCGATAGCGCGTGCGGTCTCTGCGGTCGAGATAGCAATCTCTGCCAGCTGTTTTGCATCGGGATTCGGGTTCACGGCGCAGTCTGCAAACAGCAGGAAACCGTTCTCGCCCAGTTGCTTGGCGGGCGTGAACATAAGGAACGCACCGCTCACGATGGAGCAACCCGGTTTGGTCTTCAGAATCTGGAATGCCGGACGAATCGTGTCTGCCGTGGTGCCGCGGGCACCGGCCAGCTCGCCGTCTGCGTCGCCTGCCTTAATCATCAGACAGCCGAGGTACAGCGGGTCTTGCGCCTTCTTGGCCGCCTCTTCCTCCGTCATGCCTTTTGCCTTGCGCAACTCAAAGAGCAGGTTGGCATATTCCGGCATCTTCGGGTCATGAATCGGGTCCACAATCTTCGCGTCCTTGATATACTCATAGCCCTTCTCTGCCGCCATGCCTTTGATTTTATCGGGGTCGCCGATCAGAATAAGGTTCGCAATCTTGTCGCGCAAGAGGATGTTAGCAGCCTCCAACGTACGGGGTTCATCGCCTTCCGGCAATACAATGCGCTGCGGATTAGCCTTCGCACGCGCAACCATTTGTTGTAAAATGTCCATAATATTGTGTTTTTAGAATTCGGTTCTTAAATGACGGCACAAAGTTACAAAAAAAATTCTACATATGCAATACTAACTGCAAAAAATATATTTTTTTGCTAAAATATTTGGTCAATTCAAAAAAATGTAGTACCTTTGCACGATTTTCCGTCAGAGGAGCAGAATTTGTCCATCTGGCGGAAGGCTAAATTGGCAATAGAAGGGTGAAAGCCCCTTCCGGCGGAGGCCGGTTTCCCCGATTGACGGGGACACCTCCGGGTCCCATAGCTCAGTTGGTTAGTAGCACCTGACTCATAATCAGGGGGTCCTTGGTTCAAGCCCAAGTGGGACCACTCGCGCAAGCGAGGGGCTATCTGGTTTTGACAGCAGGTAGAATGGTTGTGTAAGCACGCCGAGCAATGACTCGCTGCCTAATCGAAGTACAGTAGATTGGCTTATTCGGGCGCAAGGCGCCTGAACGGGACGTCACTCCAAGCCGAGTCTGTGGGCTGAATGGGTATAGTGGCGCAGGAATTCACAGAATAGGTGTCGCAGGCTGCGATGCGGCACCGAAAATCAAGCAGATAAGCCGGTAGTTGGTGGCTTGGGTCTTGCTGCCGGACGAAAATCAAGGCCAAGATAAGCGTGTAGAAAGCGCAGACGTTCCTTGTTTGGACGCGGGTTCGAACCCCGCTAGCTCCACGGGGTATTAGCTCAGTTGGTAGAGCGCAACGTTCGCAATGTTGAGGTCAGGGGTTCGACTCCCCTATGCTCCACATAGGAGGAATCTCGCCCAAGGGTTCTTAGCCCGGAGGGCACGATTATTGCCAAGGCAATTTTCGACTCCCCTATGCTCCACGAAGCACCGAATCGGTGCTTTTTTTTTAAATAAATTTGCGTATGTGCAGATTTTGTTGTACCTTTGCACGCAGTTTTAATTTGGAGTAATATGCGTAAAACGATTTTGATAGTTCTATTGGGCCTTTTTACCACCCTGTCGGTGCAGGCGGATGATGTCCGCTATCTGACCACGGCGCAGTTCGGCGAACGTATCTTTGACTACAAGAACAACAAGGAGTGGAAATACAAAGGCGATAAACCCTGTATCATCGATTTCTACACCACCTGGTGCGGACCGTGCAAGCGGTTGGCGCCCATCATGGAGGAGTTGAGTCAGACCTATTGCGACAAGGTCGTGTTCTATAAAGTGGACACCGAGCGCGAGCGTGAATTGGCGTACGTATTCGGCATCAATAGTATTCCGCAGGTATTGTATATCCCGATGGAAGGGCAGCCAATGATGCTCAAGGGATTGTATCCCAAGGAGGATATCGTGAAAATTATTGACGAGTTTTTATTAGGCAAAAAGAAATAAAGTATGCAAGTTGAATTTATATTATTGATATTATCTCTCCTGTTCTTTGTCAGTATTTTTGCAGACAAGATAGGGTATCGGTTCGGTGTTCCGGCATTGTTGCTCTTCCTGATAGTCGGTATGTTATTCGGTTCCGAAAGCATGGCCTCTATCATCGGTATGGACGCCGGTGTGGCGATAGACACCGACGTAGCCCAGGCGCTGAGTACGATGGCGATGTGTATTATCCTGTTCACCGGCGGTATGGAGACCAAATTCAGCGAAATCAAATCTGTCCTTGCGCCGGGTGTCACGCTCGCCACGGTGGGCGTAATCTTGACGTGCGCCATCACAGGTACCATCATCTATTTCCTCTTCGGTTGGATCAATGCGGTGTACACCATGTCGCTATGGACCGCTTTCCTCACAGCAGCCACGATGTCCAGTACGGATAGTGCGAGTGTCTTCTCTGTGCTGCGTACGAACGGTGTCGGTCTGAAGCATAACCTCCGCCCGTTGCTGGAGTTGGAGTCCGGTGCCAATGACCCTATGGCGTATGTCCTGACCTCAACGCTGATAAGTGTGGTCGTCAGTCATTACGCGAATGGAAATACCGAGCCTATTGAGGGGCTGCCTATCATCCAGAATATTCTCATTCAACTGGTGATGGGTTCGGTGCTGGGTTTTGTCTTCGGGCAAGGCATCGTCGCGCTCATGCGACGCGTCAAACTGGGCAACGAAGCGCTATACCCCATCATGATTTTGACGGCATGTATCTCTATCTTCTCCATCACCTATTACCTAAAAGGTAATACCTATCTTGCGGTATATGTGGGAGGTCTGATTATCGGTAATAACAAGTTCACCCGTAAGCGTCAGACGCGGTCGTTCTTCAACGGTCTGGCATGGCTCAGCCAGCTGATGATGTTCCTCATGTTGGGTCTGATGGTTCAGCCCAAGGAATTGATTAACCCCAAAGTGTGGCTGCCGTGCCTCATCATCAGCCTTGTGATGATTTGTATCTCGCGCCCGTTGTCCGTCTTGCTTTGCATGCTGCCTTTCCGTGACCGGTACCGCCAGCGGGACCGTATCTTCCTCAGTTGGGTCGGTCTGAAAGGCGCGGTGCCTATCATCTTCGCTATCATGTGTAAGGCGGGAGGAGTGCCGCACGCCGATATGATTTTCAATGTGGTCTTCCTCTGTACCCTCGTGTCGTTGCTGACGCAGGGCACTACGCTTGCGCCGATAGCCAACAAACTCGGCCTCGCCACCCCGCCTACCAAAGAGCATACCTTGGAGCACTTCGATTTGGACCTGCCGGAGGAGATTCAATCGTCGGCACGCGAAGTGGAGGTGACGGAGAAGCATCTGGCCAACGGCAATACGCTGCGAGAGATTGCCATACCGCCCAAGACACTTATCGTCATGGTGCGCCGTGGCGAAGATTTCTTCGTGCCGACAGGCTCCAGCACGCTTGAGTTGGGCGACCAATTATTGGTCATCAGCGATAAGGATGCCGAAGAGAGCTATCAGCATATGATGAATGATGCCGAGGAGGATGCACTCTGGAGGGCAGAGATACGCCGCAAAGCGCAAGAGCGCTTGGTCAAAGCGGTTTCATGGATGCATAAGAAAAAATAAGCAACTATATGGCAAAGAAAACAACTGTGTTTCTGACGGGTGCTACCGGCACCATGGGATACGCCGGCATGACGGAGATTCTCCGTTACCCCGACAAGTATGACGAGCTGCGCATTCTCGCGCGACCGAGCAAGAAGAACAAGGAGCTCCTGGCCCCGCTCATGGAGCAAAACCCGATGCTGCATGTCTTCTGGGGCGACCTCACTAAGTATGAAGACGTACTCAAAGGCGTTGCGGGTGCCGATATCGTGCTGCATGTGGGCGGTATGGTTTCGCCCGCTGCGGACTATCGACCCAAAGCAACACTGAAGACAAATATCTCCGCTGCGGAGAATGTGACCAAAGCGGTTCTCGCGCAGCCGGAGGGCAAACAGCCTAAAGTGGTCTATATCGGTTCCGTGGCTCAGATGGGAGACCGGCGCGAACCGCTCCATTGGGGACGTACGGGTGACCCGATATGCGTCTCGGCGTATGACCATTACGGCATCACCAAAGCCATGGCAGAGCGCATCATCACCGATTCGGGCATCAAGACCTGGGTGTCCCTGCGCCAGTCCGGTATCCTCTACCCTGCTATTCTCAAGAACTACGACCCCATCATGTTCCATGTACCCATCCGCGGCGTGCTGGAATGGGCTACGGTTGAGGACAGCGGACGGCTCCTCGAGCGCGTCTGCAGACCCGAAGTGCCTAAGGAGTTCTGGAATAACTACTATAACATCGGTTCCGGAGCCGAGTACCGCCTGTCGAACTATGAGTTCGAGTGCCTATTGCTGGAGTGCATCGGTTGCCCCAAACCCGAACAAATCTTCAACGCCAACTGGTTCACCACACGCAATTTCCACGGTATGTGGTATATAGACGGCGATAAACTGGAGAACTTCCTCCATTTCCGCGCGAATATCCCCGTCAAGGAGTATTTCGCACAGATGGCGAAAGCGGACTCGCTGCCCGGAGGTATCAAGTTCGCCGCCAAGACCCGCATCGCCAAGCTCTTCCCGCATTGCGTCAAGGCCGCTATGTGGTTCATGGCCAATAGCAAGGAGCACGGCACCCAGTGGTGGATTAAAAACAACGTCACCCCGCGTATCAATGCCTATTACGGCTCGCTGGAGGCGTACAAAGCCATACCGGACTGGAAACATATGGACCTCAGTCACAATAGTGAGACGCCCGTCTTGCTCGACCACGGATATGATGAGTCGAAGAATGTGGATGAACTGACCGATGCCGAATTGCAGAAAGCAGCGAAGTTCCGCGGCGGGAAATATCTGGGCAATGACACCTGGGAAGATGCGGAAGGACGGACTTTCAAAGCAGGCCGTCGCCTGATTCTTCTAGGCGGGCACTGGAGTCCCTTCGATTTGCCGTACCCGTACGCCCATGAGCCCAAGGAGAAGCAGATCCCGTGGCACTGGGACCGCGTGGCGAAGAAAAACCCATTCTTTGCGCAACTATGGGCTCCGCTGCACGACGCAGACGAGGATAACATATACGGACCCGAAATCTTCAACGGTTGGGAGCAGTGAAGCACTGCTGCCGGACAACGTTAAGCGAACGTACACATGTATTTTGATGAATTAGCGCTTTCGGATGATGTGTTGGATGCATTGTGGGATATGCATTTCGATGTGTGTACACCCGTGCAAGAGCAGACGATACCTATCATCCTGGAGGGTCACGATGTGATTTCGTGCGCGCAGACGGGTACCGGCAAGACGGCAGCGTATATCCTGCCCTTGCTCACCAACCTCGCCTACGATGACCACGACCCCGATAAACTGAACGCCATCATCATGGCCCCGACGCGTGAACTCGCGCAGCAGATTGACCAGCAGATGGAGGGCTTCGGCTATTATGTACCCTTCTCATCCGTCGCCATATACGGCGGTAAGGACAATGGAGCATGGGGTACGCAAGTCACGGGCCTGCAGAAAGGTGCCGACATCGTCATCGCCACGCCCGGACGCCTCCTCAGCCAGATGAACATCTATGATGTGGACTTCTCCGGCGTCAAATATTTCATTCTCGATGAAGCGGACAGGATGCTCGATATGGGCTTCTACGATGATATCATGACCATCGTCCGCAAGCTGCCCAAGGACCGCCAGACCATCATGTTCTCTGCCACCATGCCGGAGAAGATACGCCGTATGGCACGAGCCATCATGCATGACCCGCGCGAAGTGCAGATTGCCATCTCGCGACCGCCCGAAACCATCAAACAGATGCATCTCTTCGTGGATGAGAATAAGAAAGTGGAAGCGCTCCTCTCCACGCTCAATGCACAACAGGCCTTGCGGAAGGTCATCGTCTTTGCCGGAAAGAAACAACGCGTCAAGGACCTCACGCGCACGCTACGCTCCTTATCTATAGACGCGCGCGCGATGCATAGCGACCTCGAGCAGAACGAACGAGACCAGGTGATGCTGGATTTCCGGAACGGAAAGATTGCGGTCCTGGTGGCTACCGATGTCGTCGCGCGAGGCATTGACGTGACGGACGTGCCGCTGGTCATCAATTATGATGTGCCGCACGACCCGGAAGACTATGTGCACCGCATCGGACGAACCGCACGCGCCGAAAACAAAGGAGAGGCGATGACCTTAGTCTCGCCCGATGATAAGCATTACTGGACTCGTATTGAAAGATTCCTATCGCCTACAAACGGCGAATCCGCCACTCGTTCGGATAAAGGTTATTCAGGCGGTTCCCGACATTCTTCGCGAAACCGAGGGGCACATCCTCATAGGTCAAGAGGACAAGGCCGAGGGGGACACCGGCGAGGGCCAAAGCCTCAGTCCTGAGATACGACAGCGCCTGGTCGCGCGTCAGAGAGATATTCGGAAAGGCTTCCTTACGGAGGTCTTTCGTCATACTCAGGCTATGCTGCGGAGCGATACCGCGACCGCGCTCTTCGCCCAGACCGAAACCCGTAGAGATACAGGTCATCTGCGTGGACAGCCAGTCGATTATCTCTTTGTATTTCAGCGGATAAGCGGTCGCAAAGCGGTCCGAATAACGGATGGCCCACTCGTCCGGATGCAGCAGCCAGCTCCGCATCACAGGCATATATTCGGGATGGGGCATGCCCGATGCTTTCCGGTCCTCTTTTATCTTCACGGACTGAAGCGCCTCGGCGTCATTCTTACGCAGCGCGCATAGGTAGAATCCCTCGCCTTTGGCCTTATGCGGATAGAAATGATAGCCCGCCGAACCTTCCGTGATACCCCATGACGGGTCATGGTCTATCGGCAGTATCTCGGCGCCTAATGTCTCGGCTATCCATTCCACGTTCTTCTCGTTCTCCTCGGCGTTGAAGGTGCAGGTGGAGTATAGCAATATACCGCCCGGCTTCAGCGCATCCCACACATCCATCAAGATACGCCGTTGGCGCTCTGCGCATTGCTTGACGGCACGTAGGCTCCATTCGTTACGCGCCTGCTCGTCCTTGCGGAACATGCCCTCGCCCGAGCACGGAGCATCCACCAATATACAATCGAATAGGTGCTTGCATCGCTCGCCGTATTCGGCAGGCGTGTTATGCGTCACCACTGTATTGCCGTTGCCCCATTTCTGGATGTTCTCGCTCAGGATAAACACACGCTGACGCACCACTTCATTGCTCAACAGCAGACCGTCTTTGCCCAGATATTCGCTGATGAGCGTACTCTTTCCGCCCGGCGCAGCACATAAATCCAGCACGATGGACGATGTGTCCACATACTGCTCCAGAGCCTGCTGGACGAACATCGAACTGGCTTCCTGCACATAGTAGCAACCCGCATGGAACAGCGGATCGAGCGTGAACTGGGGGCGCTCCGAAAGGTAGTAACCGTCGATATGCCACGGCACTTCGTCTGTATCGCAGGGGAAGGT
Organism: uncultured Bacteroidales bacterium; assembly: GCA_900317345.1. Classification (GTDB taxonomy): domain Bacteria; phylum Bacteroidota; class Bacteroidia; order Bacteroidales; family Paludibacteraceae; genus Colicola. The sequence continues at coordinate 17,901 of ONGK01000027.1, forward strand.
CAGCACATCCAGCTTGCTATTTAGACGGATAGAGGTCACAGGCTCCGTTTCCAGCGCCCGTATCAGCAGTTCTGCCTCGTTGCCCATCTGCTGATGCATACTCTCTATGAAATCAACCGGCAGCATCGCTCTGACACAAATTGCGTGCATCACAAAATCTGCGACAAAGGTAATACTTTTTTTTGACATATGCAAATTTTGACAAAAAAAAACGTGCTATCCGCATGGTTCTAAGGCTGGCTATAATCGCAAAGTAGCACTTTGTCCTACAAAAAAAACACATAAACATTTGCATATATGCAAAATTTGTTGTACCTTTGTACGCTTTTTGAAAATTGAATATGAATATCATCAAAACTCCTATCGAAGGGCTCCTGGTGATTGAGCCGCAGGTCTTCAAGGATGCACGCGGCTATTTTGTGGAGACCTACAACGAGCAGCGGTATCGCGATGCCGGCATTGATGCTGCCTTCGTGCAGGATAACCAGTCCTGTTCCTCTTACGGCGTGGTACGCGGTCTGCACTTCCAACGGCCGCCTTATACGCAGGCCAAACTGGTGACATGTACCATCGGGAAAGTGCTTGATGTGGCGGTGGACTTGCGGAAAGGCAGTCCTACTTTCGGCCAATGGTTCAGCGTCGAGCTGAGCGAAGAGAACAAGCGACAGTTCTTCATCCCGCGGGGCTTTGCGCATGGCTTCTCCGTCCTCAGCGAGACCGCCATCTTCAATTACAAGTGCGATAACCTCTACCATCCCGAGGCCGACGGAGGACTGCTGCTGAACGATCCTGAGCTGGCCATCGACTGGCAAGTGCCGGAAGACATGCGTATCATCAGCGAAAAGGACACCAAACACCCGTTGTTCAGCGATTTCCAATCGCCATTTTGAAAGTTGATATTTGACATTTGAGCGTTATGAATATCTTAATTACCGGAAGTAACGGCCAGTTAGGCACGGAGATGCGCACGCTGAGCGCAGCGCACCCCAAACATCAGTATTTTTTCACGGACGTTGTGGCTGCGGACGGCGTGCAGACCCTGGACATCACCGACCGCCAAGCCGTTGCTGCCTTCATGCAGACCAATGCCATTGACCTCATCGTCAACTGCGCCGCGTACACCAATGTGGACAAAGCCGAAGAGGACGAGGCCACCGCGATGAAAATCAATGCCGAAGCGTTGAGTGTGCTGGGCAGCCAAGGCGTCAGAGTGATTCATATCTCCACGGATTATGTCTTCTCCGGCGATGAACATGTGCCGTGCAAAGAGACAGACCACGTCGCACCACGCACCGCCTACGGCCGCACGAAATACGAAGGCGAGAAACGGCTGCTGGCTGTTTGTCCGGATGCCGTCATCCTGCGGACAGCATGGCTCTATTCGCCCTACGGCAATAACTTCGTCAAGACCATGATTCGCTTGGGCAAGGAGAAAGACAAACTCGGCGTGGTCTTCGACCAGATAGGTACGCCTACCTATGCCGCCGACTTGGCTTGGGCTATCTTCATCGTCATCGAGTCGCCCGTTTGGTACCCGGGTATCTACCATTTCACCAATGAGGGAGTATGCTCGTGGTATGATTTCACCATCGCCATCCTGTCGCTCGCGAACATCACCACCTGCCCCGTTTTCCCGATTTCATCGGACGAATATGTGTACAAAACACCACGGCCGCACTATAGCGTCCTGGATAAGTCAAAATTCAAAAAGACCTTCGGCGTCGCTATTCCGTACTGGTTGGATGGCCTGCGCCGGTGTATGACGAAACTGATGAGTGAATGAAAGAAATCCTCAAATTCCTGACAGCCCTCTCCTCGAACAATAACCGCGAGTGGTTCGCCGAGAACAAAGCATGGTATCAAGACTGCTATGCGCGTTTCTTGGAATTCTCTGCTGAGTACATCCGTCGGCTTGCGGAGCTCGACCCCGCGCTGGCGGTCCTGCAACCCAAAGACTGTATATGGCGCATCTATCGCGATGTGCGTTTCTCGCACGACAAGCGGCCGTATAAAGAGTGGTTCGGCTGCTTCCCCGCTGCCGGCGTACCCGGACAACCGCGCACATGGGGCAAGCACTCCATGCGCGGCGGATATTATGTCCACATACAGCCCGGGCAATGTATGTTTGCCGGAGGTATATGGGACCCGGGCAAAGAACTGCTGGACGCCCTGCGCAAAGAGATTGAGGCGAACTACGAGGAGGTAGAAGCCATCATGGCGGCGCCGGAATGGCAGAAATATTTCGCACAGGACTTTGACATCTTATGGGGTGCGCTGAAGAAAGTGCCTGCCGGCTTTGACCCGAACTTCAAGCACGCCGATTGGCTCAAACACAGAGCATACACCTTCAGCACGCCGCTCACCGATAAGGATCTGAGCTCGCCTGATTTCATGGACAGAATTGTGGACATCGCCGCGGCGGGCAAACCGATGAATGACTTCCTCAACTATACCTTCGAGGAGTACGGCGAGTTCCCCAGTAGGTGTTAAATCTACGGTCTGATAGTTCAATGGATAGAACGGGGCTCTCCTAAAGCTCAAATGCGGGTTCGATTCCCGCTCGGATCACAACACAATGGCAAATACAAAACCTATATTACCGGCATTGGCGGTGGATGCTGCGTGCAGCGGCAATCCGGGCGTCATGGAGTTCCGGGGCGTCATTGCCGATACCGGTACCGAGGTCTTTCACCGCGGGCCGTTTGTGCAAGGCACGAACAACATCGGCGAGTTCCTGGCGCTCGTCCTCGGACTCGCGTATATCAAGAAATATAACCTCAATTGGGTCATCTATACCGATAGCGTCACCGCTCTGGCATGGCTGCGCCAGAAACGCTGCAAGACCAAAATAGAATGGAATGCCTCCAACCAGGACCTCTTCCACATGGTGCGGAAAGCGGAAATGTGGCTGCACGATAACACCTGGACGACCCCCATATACAAGTGGGACACCAAGGCTTGGGGAGAGATTCCCGCTGATTTTGGGCGCAAATAGCGCAAAATGATAGTTTGAGGTAACAAAATGCAAAAAATTATACGAATTATTTTCGTATTTTAAAAAATTATAGTAATTTTGCATCGCAATTGAAAAACAATTAATACACAAATAACTAAAATTATTACACAATTATGACAAAAGTAGCTATTAACGGCTTTGGCCGTATTGGTCGTCTGGCTTTCCGCCAGATGTTTGAAGCTGAGGGTTATGAGGTTGTTGCTATCAACGACTTGACCAGCCCGAAGATGTTGGCTCACCTCCTCAAATACGACACCGCTCAGGGTGGTTTCGCAGGCAAGTTCGGTGAGGGCAAGCACACCGTAGCATACAAAGACGCTCAACTCGCTGAGGATGGCAAGACCGTTCTCGTTCCGGGTTCTATCATCGTGGACGGCAAGGAGATTACTATCTACGCTATGCCGAACGCAGCTGAGCTGCCTTGGGGCAAACTCGGTATCGATGTTGTTCTGGAGTGCACCGGTTTCTATACCAGCAAAGCTAAGGCTGAGGCACATATCCAGGCCGGCGCTAAGAAAGTGGTTATCTCTGCTCCTGCAGGAAACGACCTGCCGACCATCGTTTACAATGTAAACCACAAGACGCTGACTCCGGCAGATAAAGTTATCTCCGCAGCTTCTTGCACCACCAACTGCCTCGCTCCGATGGCTGCAGCTCTGCACAAATACGCTCCAATCCAGAGCGGTATCATGAGCACTATTCACGCTTACACCGGCGACCAGATGATTCTCGACGGCCCGCAGCGTAAGGGTGACCTCCGTCGTAGCCGTGCAGGTGCACAGAACATCGTTCCGAATAGCACCGGTGCTGCTAAGGCTATCGGTCTCGTTATTCCGGAGCTCAACGGCAAACTCATCGGTAGCGCACAGCGCGTTCCGACGCCGACCGGCTCGACCACTATTCTTGTAGCTGTGGTTAAGGGTAAAGACATCACCAAAGAGGGTATCAACGCTGCTATGAAAGCTGCGCAGACCGAGTCCTTCGGCTACACCGAGGATGAGATCGTTTCCAGCGATGTGATCGGTATGCGTTTCGGTTCGCTCTTCGATGCAACCCAGACGATGGTAGCTAAGATTGACGACGACACCTATCAGGTACAGGTTGTTAGCTGGTACGACAACGAGAACAGCTACACCAGCCAGATGGTTCGTACCATCAAGTACTTGGCAGAGCTTCGCTAATCAAACAACGCGAAATAGCTAAAGAAAGAGACGCCCGCAAGGGTGTCTCTTCTTATATGGCTCATAGTTTTGCGCGGAGCAACAGGTGTACGTCCGTTCGGGTCTGCTTGCGGCTATGCGCCGCAGCCCATTGCGCCTGATAAAGGGTCTCGCTGACGCGAAAATAGACTGCCAGTTGTGGAATAATCTGCCAGCGGAGGCAGAGATAAGCGCGGCCGCCGAGACCATAGACAGCCGGCACAGAAAAAGCATAAAGCACATCCTGCTCGTACATATAGATACGGTTCGCCCAATCGCGCGCATCGAAGAACTGAAGACGGCCTTTGAGAGAAACAGGCGCCTGCGCGAACGAATATACGATATCCTGAGCTACCGCTACGCCGTAGGGGACGACATTGGTCTTGGTTGATGGCGGAACGAGGTTGGCGTCTGCGGTCGTACGAAGTGACCAGCCGCCGCGAGTCCAGTCAAACTGAAACCGAGTGGAGTATGTAGCCGTGCCGCCTTTCTCTCGGGCACGCAGTCGCAGCGCCAGCCACCATGATTGAACCGAGTGGTACTGCATCTCCGCCATGGCATCATAGCCCAGCGACGGACCATACGGAATACCGTATTTGACGCCGCTGAAATGGAACACATCGGCGTACGCGCTGACCCGCCAACCACGCCAACGGGTAACATCGATACCCAGATATCCGCCGTGCTCGTCTCCGGGGCGCGATGTCTCCGAGAAGGCATAGCCGAGCTCATTGTCAAACCACGGCGAATAATAACGATACAGAGCTACCAGCGAGACACCGTCCGCAGGATAGAAACGACTGCCTACAAGCATGCCGAAACCCCAATGTGGGGCGTTTATCGCTTCGCTGTTTGATGTTTCTTCGAAACGTTTATAGTTTTCTGTCGTAGCGAGTTCCGCAAAGGCATCAAACCAACCATAGGTATACCGCGCCGACGCGCCGATGACGGCTTGGCTATAACCGCGGAAATAATGCCGGTTATACCCCATATCACGATATGGACGGATGCTATCGGAATATATCTTCTCGGCAGCGGTGAGCTCCACCTGCAGACGTCGGTGCCGCACCGTGATATTCGCGCCGATGACATGCTGCCATATACTGTCGTTCGCACGCTTCATGGAGTATAGGATAGAGGCATCCAGCCGCGTGCTCTTGCTCCATTGCTTACGGAATGTGGCGCCCACCCCGTGCAGTCCTTCGCCATCCGCGGAGGAGTAATAGCGCAGCCCTTCCGTGGTCTGCCCTACCGACTGCACGTAAGCCGATTTGCCGGTACGAAAAACAGGTGCAAAGACCAGTCCCTGACCAAAAGAAGCCTGAAAATTACCGGCCACGAGCGTGTGCAAACAGCCTATATCACGTAGCTGTAGATAAGCGCCGTACTCCAGTGCCGGGGCACCCATACCGGCAGGGCGTCGCAATTGGGCTCCAAACACAACACGCCGCTGGTAGTCAAAACGATAGCGCGTCTGCACATACATCGGGTCGGTGCCTTCGAAATTCTCTATGTTACGCGCATCAACGCGCGCGATGATTTCGTGCTGCGCGTGCGCGAACACCTCGCGCGCGTACATTGTTTTATCCTGCGCACCCGCGCATACGCGTACAAAGGGCACTAAGTTACGAATCTCATAGTCCGTGAGGCTGTTTATCATCCGCAATTCATATAAGGACTCGAACGGATGCTTGTCCGCATAGACCAGGATATCATCAATCTGCCGCGGCGAAAGAAAAACAAGTTGGCTCAGCTCCTCCTCCGAAGTGTTATTCAAATCTATCGGATTCTCATGGAGCGCATATAAATCGGTTTGCAATTGCTCGTAATCGACTTCGCCCACCTCCATAGCTGCACGGTAGATGTCCAAAATGATTTCGTCCAAAGAGAATTGGGCGACCAGCATAATAATGGCAAAAATCGATTTCATCGTGCAAAATTACAAAAAAATTTGCACATATGCAAAAAAAGTTGTACCTTTGTACCGCAAAACCGTATATCGTATAATACTATAATATCATGGACATTCATTTTCAAATTCATTATCGTGCCGAGTTCGGTCAGTCGCTGTGCCTGATAGAGACACAGGAGTCCATCTTGGGGTGGACGGAGAAAGACCCTGTTGTGCTTGACTGCCAGGGAACCGACTTCTGGCAGGCTATTGTGCCGGTGAGTGACTTTGCCGGTATTATTCACTATAAATATGCCATCCGTATCGCCGAAGGCCAGTATATCTACGAAGCGGGCGAGCCGCGTACGCTGACGCTGAACGCCTCGGATAAGCGCGTGGTGGTTCGCGATGCATGGCAGGCCAGCACATATGAGGATAGTTTCTATACTACGGTGTTCCTCAAATCGCTCTTCGCGCGTCATACGCCCGCAGAGGCAAAAGAGCCGACGGGCGCCATCCGTTTCTCGATAGACCTGCCGCAGATTCTGCCGACGCAAGGCGTTGCTATCATCGGTAACTGCGAGGCGCTGGGCGAATGGGACCCGACCAGAAAGCTGCCTATGTGCGACGCAGACTTCCCGGTATGGCGTGCAGACATTGATGTCAAGGGACTGGATATCGTGGAGTACAAATACGTGATATACGACCTCAAGAGCGGCGCTATCATTGATACCGAGTGGGGAGAGAACCGCCAGATATGGGGTGTGGAGAGCGAACATATCATCTATCAGAACGACCGCTACTTCCGTCGTACCCAACCGCGTTGGAAAGGTGCCGGCGTAGCTGTGCCGGTCTTCTCTCTCCGGACGGACGAAGGATTCGGTATCGGAGAGTTCCAGGACCTGAAGAAGATGGCGGACTGGGCTGCCGCGACGGGGCAGAAGATGATTCAAACCCTGCCTATCAATGATACGACGCTGCGCCACAACAACTTCGACAGCTATCCATACAACGCCGTTTCCGTATTCGCGCTCCATCCGATATACATCAATATCGAGAAGATGGGCCGCCTCACGCCGGCGCAGAAGAAGAAATACGAGGCGAAAAAAGCAGAGTTCAATGCGCTCACATACGCGGACTATCAGAATGTGTATGATGCGAAGATGGTGTTCTTCAAAGCGCTGTACAAGCAGGACAAAGATGCCCTGTTCAGCAGCGAGGAATACAAAGCCTTTGAGCAGAAGAACAACGCCTGGCTGGAGCCGTACGCAGCCTTCCTCGCAAAGCGCGACAAGCAACCCAAAGAATTCTATAAATTCCTTCAGTTCCATGCCGACAAGCAATTGGCAGACGCAGTAGCATACGCGCATAGCATCGGCGTGGCTATGAAGGGCGATATACCTATCGGCATCAGTCCGGACTCTGTGGATGCGGCTGTCTATCCGGAACTCTTTAACCTGGACGCCTCTGCCGGCGCGCCGCCTGATGACTTCGATGCACGCGGCCAGAACTGGGGTTTCCCGACGTATAACTGGGACAAAATGGCAGAGGATAACTTCGGCTGGTGGCAGGCACGATTCCGTAAGATGCAAGATTATTTCGATGCATACCGTGTGGACCATATCCTCGGCTTCTTCCGTATATGGCAGATGCGCAAGACGGATGTTTGGGGCCTCTGCGGCCATTTCGTTCCGGCGCTTCCGTATAGCTACGACGACCTCTGCGCACAAGGTATATGCCTCGACTGGGACCGTCTAACCAAGCCGTACATCCGCTCTAACTTCCTCGGCGATGTGCTTGGTTATGACTTGGAATGGGCTAAGAAACATGCACTCAACACACATGACGGATATGTCTATTGGTTCAAACCGGAGTTTGACACCCAACTCAAAGTGCAGGAATGGGCAGACCGCCTGCTGAGCGATGAGAAACAACTCAAAGCCAGCGGTCTGAGTGAACCGGCAGTGAAGAACATTTGCAACGGGCTCATCTATCTGCATTGCGAAGTGCTGTTCGTGGAAGACCAGCGCCGTCAGGGAATGCTCCATCCGCGTATCTCTATCTATCAGAGCCACTCGTTCAACGAGCTATACAGCGACCAGAAAGAGGTACTCATGCGCATCTATAACGAGTATTTCTACCGCCGCCACACCCAATTCTGGCGGGATTCGGCGATGCGCAAACTGCCTACGCTCATCAAGGCTACCCACATGCTCTGCTGCGGTGAGGACCTCGGTATGGTACCGGCTTGCGTGCCCGATGTGATGCATGAGTTGCAAATCCTCAGTCTCGAGATTCAGCGTATGCCGAAAGATCCGACGGTTAAGTTCGCCCACCCTGCCGATGCTCCGTATCAAAGCGTCTGCACGACCGGCACGCACGATATGAACCCGCTGCGCGCTTGGTGGGAAGAGGACCGCGATGTGACGCAGCGTTTCTACAACGAGCAGATGGGTTGGTGGGGCGATGCGCCGCAAGAGATGACGCCGGAGATAGCCGAATTCATCATCAACCAGCATATGTACAGCCCGGCGATGTGGACCATATTGCCATTGCAAGACTGGCTTGCCATTGATGGAGACGTGCGCATCAAAGACCAGTTCGCCGATCGCATCAATATACCGGCAAATCCGCGGCATTTCTGGAACTACCGCATGCATTTGAAATTGGAAGACTTGATGAAATGTGATGCACTAAATGCGAAAATCAAGAAGCTGACAAGCGTTCGCTGACACGCTCCATCAGCCATAATGGTGTACTTGTCGCGCCGCAGATGCCTACCCGCTCTGTGGCGCGGCATTGCATTATGAGCTCATCCGTCAGTTCGTCCGGGCCGCTGAGGAAATAGGTGCGCGGGTTTACCTCTACGCAGTGGGTATACAGAACTCGAGCATTGGAAGATTTCGTGCCGCCGATGAAAAGAACGATATCATTCGCCTTTGCAAATGCCTGCAGCTGGCTTACACGATTCGCCACATTACGGCAGATGGTGTCGTGCGCCTCCAGCGAGATTTGAGATTTGAGATTTGAGATTTGAGATTTAATAGCTTCTACGAGGCTGTTGAATCCATCGACAGACTTGGTGGTCTGCGAAAATAGATAAATCGGTCTGTTGAAATCAAGACGGTCCAGCTGTTCCTTATTCTCAATGACGATAGCGGTGTTGTTGGTTTGGCCTTGCAGACCAATAACCTCCGCGTGCCCCGGTTTGCCGTAAATAACAATCTGAGGCGGTCGCTCTTCGTCGTTCTTGTGCTGCTCATAGCATGCACGGATACGGTCTTGCAGTTTCTTCACAACGGGACATGTTGCATCGATAATCTCAATACCACGCTGCTCCGCTATCCAATAGGTGCTGGGCGGTTCACCGTGCGCACGCAACAGTACTCGCGAATGAGCGGGGAGTGTTCGCAAGTCATCATAGTCGATGGTTGACAAGCCCATTTGCTCCAGACGCGCCACCTCCTGACCATTATGTACGATGTCGCCCAAACAACAAAGAGCGCCGTTTTTCAACTCGCTCTCTACCGATGTGATGGCGCGCGTCACGCCAAAACAAAAACCGCTATATGCGTCTATCGTTACTTGCACGCTTTTTCGAAAATGCTATAAATGAGTTTCATCTGCTCATCAGGGGTCATAAAACTATTGTCCACCACAACGGCATCATTCGCTTGCTTCAGGGGACTCTCCGCACGATGCGTATCCCTATAATCGCGATCATTCACATCGGCCAGCACCTCGTCATAGTTCGGTTGCTCACCCTTGCTCACCAGTTCATCAAAACGGCGCTGTGCACGCACTTCCGGTGATGCCGTAAGGAACAATTTGAGTTCGGCCTTCGGGAATACCACTGTGCCTATGTCACGGCCGTCCATGACGATACCTTTTTCCTCACCCATCGCTTGTTGCTGTGCCACGAGATAGGCCCGCACTTCTTTTATCTGCGAGATACGGCTGGCGCAATTGCCTGCCTCCAATGTACGAATCTGCGACTCCACGTCCTCGCCGTTCAGCGTCACATGTTGCACCCCGTCCACCTGGACAAAACCCACCTGTATGTTCGGAAGAGCAGCGACTATGTCTGCTTGCTCTTTCAGTCCATGGCGCAGCGTATATAAACCTATGGCGCGATACATCGCACCGGTGTCCACATAGGTGTACCCGGCATATTTGGCAAGCGCCTTAGCAATCGTCGACTTGCCGCAGGAACTATATCCATCTATCGCAACAATGATTTTCTTCATACCCGATAATCTTTACTTCTTATCTTCGACCGATTACTTCATCAACGAATTTATATCCAGCGTCAGGCCGACCTGATACGAGAAATTGGACTTGGTCATCTGGCTGATAGCGAAGCCCAGACGAGCTTGCTTGATACGGACGCCAGCACCGAGCGCAAAGCCTGCAAGTGATTTCTGGTCAATCAGCTGTAACTCAGCGCGTCGACGATGGTTGTAGCTAAGCGCGATATAAAAGCGCTCGCTCTTTGGGACCACTTCGATACTCCAAATGGTATGACGGAACATCATGTCGTACCAAGGTATGTTGTGCGGCAGAATATCACCCGTCGTCGGACTTTTGTCAAGGCTGGTCCATTCGTAGTTGAGATACCAGGTCTGCATATTATGAATCTGCAGATGGAAGCGCAGCGGTGCATGCTTCACACGATAGGTGAGACCAAGTTGCAGGTTGAGCGGCAACAATTCATGTCCCCGACCATCCTCATTGGTATAGAATCCTTTTATCTGCCAACCAATATTCTGCAGCACAAGACCCATCTGGAACGAGCTATCCGGCGTCTGGAAATGCGCACCCACGTCTACACCGATGGCAAAACTGCTGTAACTCTCATAAATGCTATATACGGGTTTGAGCGTCACACCCACCTTCCAACATGGATGAAGTTGACGCGCATACATCACGTCTATCAAGATATCGCGAGCACCGAACGTGCCACCTGTTTGGTGTCCGTCTTCGTCGGCGTATTTCATCGTGCCGTAGTCCAAATAGTGGATTCCGACAGCAAAATAGTTGGGTTTATCCGGCTCACCTTCGCCTTTATAGGGAGGTTCCACTTTCGAGCGGCCGAAGTTATGTCCGTATAGCGCACTACCAAACATTGTGCCCGGCAGGTAATACGAATAGTTGAGCTGCAGCACCATGTGCGAATTGGCATGCAATAGAGCGGGATTGCACATACCCATCGATATATCACCGTCGCTCAAACTCACATTACTGCCGCCCAGAGCATTCAAACGCGACGATACAGGCAGACTCATGAATGAGAACACCGACCGACCGGCATTAGATACCTGCGCCTTAACAGGCACACTGAACAGACTGAGCAAAACGCACAGCACACTCAATGATATGATAGGCACACACTTCCGCATAATAAATTTGGCTGCAAAGGTACGCATTTTTTTTGACATATGCAAGTGTTTATACACAAAAAACACACAACATTTGCACAATTCAAAAAAAAGCAGTAACTTTGCACCGCAAAATTTGACGAATATGTCCAGACAAACTATTTTCATCCTGACGCTTTGCGCATTGCTTTTTATACCGGCGAATGCGGCTAAGCGGAGAGTGCATACCATCGGCGACAGCACGATGAGCGAGTACAAACCTGCGGCAACGCCTAAACGCGGTTGGGGAATGTATCTGCAGGCTTTCTTCAACACTGATTCCGTGGAGGTTAACAATCGCGGCAAGTCAGGCGCCAGCACGCGCACTTTCTACGAGTCCGGCGCGTTGTGGCCGTCTGTGAAGAAGCAGATGAGCGCAGGCGACTATCTCATCATCCAATTCGCCCACAATGACGAGAAATGCAAGGGCGAGGATGTGTATGTATATAACAGCAATCTGCGGGCGCAAGGTGCGAAAGATACCATCACGGACATGCGCGGCACAGAGCCGAACACAACCTACAAAGCGTATCTGTACAAGTTTATCCACGAGGCACGCGAGATGGGCGTGACGCCTATCCTGATGAGCCCGATATGCCGCGCATATTTCCGTGACGGCAAAATAAACAACGAAGGAAGACATCTACTGGATGCGCAAAGGGGCAAAGGAAAAGATAAAGACTACGTCCGCTGCATGCGCGAGGTGGCTGAGGAGACAGGAGTACCGTTCCTCGACATGACGGCAGCCAGCCAGGAATTGTTCGAACAGGCAGGACAGGAATACTGCATGACGCACTATTTCAACTGCGGCGACAAGACGCATACAGGTGCCGATGGCGGCATGGCGGTAGCATCACTGGCATACAACCTCATCAGTCAGGCTCCGGAACTGGCAGAGATGCACCCGTGGCTCGTTTTCCCTGACCAGGAGCAGTTTGCTGCCTATGCACAGAACGTGGAGGAAGCAGGCAAGCAAGCCGCACTGAAGGCAAGCGGCATATCGTTCAACAAGACATTAAAGCCCATTACGCTAAAAAACATACAGATGCACCACTTCGGCTACGTGCCGTCCAGCGGACATTGGCCTGCAGGTGAAATAGATGAGGTAGCAAACCGCTATATAGAATACGCTATCAGCGCGGATAAGAAGAAAGGTATGGTCATTGAGAGCATCATCGTGCCTGTATTTGTGAAAGGCGGTAACGGCATGAACATCCATATCAACTACGGTTTCGGCAGTCAGTTCGCCGGCGTGACAACCATCTATGAGAACACGGCGCTGCAGAGAAACAAAGCGATGCTCATTCGATTGGACCAGCCGATACTCGTTCCGGCAGGGCAAACGCTATTCCTTCGTATCCTGCCATGGTATGACTCCAACGGCAAACCGCAACACCACAAATTCCTCCAGCTGGGAGATATCACAATAGCCGGAAAGAGACTACAATGAAATTAAAGCCACCCGAAAGGATGGCTTTAATTTTGCATTGGCGTTGGCCATTGGCCTTAGCCGCTTAGTAGCTTGTACGCTGGGTAGCAGCGTAGCTGATCTTCAGTGCGTATGCACGGCGGAGCTCCTGCTTGATATCAGCGATGACACCCATGCGGGTCTCTTTATCAGCCTTGATGGAGACAGTCATCAAACCTTGCTCGGACTCTTTCATGGACGAACGCTCATTGATGATATACTCACCTATTTCCTTCGTCTCAGCGAAAGCATCGTCAAGCTGTATACGTGTTTCAGCACCATACTGCTTGCGGAACTCTGCGGTCGGCGTACCGACGTAGATATAGCGCACGAGAGATTTCTTCTCCAGTTTGGTTAATTCAGTAGCCTGCGGCGTCTTGAACTGCACCTTATAACTCACCTCTTTCATGGACGTAACGGACATGAAGAAGAACAGCAGCATGAAGATAATATCAGGGAGAGACGACGTATTGAGCGCCGGCATCTCGCGTTTATCATTTCTACGTATCTTTGCCATATCAGTTTCCTCCGTAGTTTTTAGGCTCAGCCTCGGAAATCTTCTGAGGATAGATCTTTTGAATCTGCTTTTGCTGCTCCTCGTCGAGTTCGTTGTACGCCTTATGGAAATACTTCTGCGCGCATTCTTCACGCAATTCATTATACGCCGCTACAAGTTCATTCTGAACGTCCAGATATGCTTGATATTGCGTATCGACGTCGTTCTGAACGGAGATCACGTGATCCTTGGTGTATTTGATTACGCCAAACGGAGCACCGAAATCCTCTTCAAACAACTTCGGATAATAGTCCGCATTCTCTTCGTTTTTGATGAACTTCTTGGCATTCTCTCTCAGTTGCTTCACATCCATCAACTGGCCTTGCACCATCAGTTGGTTTGCAGAGTTGATCTTCACCACCAACAGGTTACGCTTGTTGATATCCTTATCCTCGATTTTCTGGTCAGGAGGAATAGGGGCAGGCAGACGGCGAGCCAGTCCCTGGTTAACATCCATAGAGGTGGTCACCAGGAAGAAAATCAGCAACAGGAACGAGATGTCGGCCATAGAGCTGGCGTTGATCTGTGGGACTTTCTTTGCCATGATAGAGGGTAGCGATAATGAGGAAATAGCAAGCGTAGATAACGGCGTCAGCCAACTGTGCCCAAGCGCCTTCGTTATCCGTGCCTTCGTAACCGATGATATTGATTTTCTCAGGGCTGCCGAGGAACCAGCATACGCATGCCAACAGGATGAAGCCGCATACGACGCCGAGCGTCATGTACGCTTTGCGGCGATTATTCTTCCAGTTGTTAGCAAACTCAACCACTACCACAGCCAATGTGATGAGAACTACCAAACCGAACAGGATGTAGTTCCAGATGAGGAATGCATCGGTGAAACGAGGGATATCCAGGAAATCACCGGCAACCTCGAGACTACCGTTCGAACCGCCCAGGAAGAACAACGCGATAAACGCGATGCCCAGTCCCAGAAGCGACCAGAGGGCAATCTTAGGTATCATTTTATAGTTTTTCATAAAGTAATTTACAATTTAATGATTTAACAATTTTACAATTAACATTGCTCGAGCAATCCGTAAAATGCTATTATAAATTACTTCTTATGAGCTTTGTCGTACTCTACTACGATATCGAGCAGGCTAATAGAGCTGTCCTCCATTTCATTCACCAGACCCTCAACGAGGCTCAGGATATAGTTGTAGAACAACTGCAGAACAACAGCAATAATCAAACCGAGCAAGGTGGTCAACAATGCGACCTTGATACCGCCGGCAACCACAGTAGCCGAGATATCACCCACTTGCTGAATCTTATCGAATGCCTCGATCATACCGATGATGGTACCCAAGAATCCGAGAGACGGAGCGATTGCGATGAACAGGGTAATCCAAGAGAGGTTCTTCTCCAGCAGACCGAGCTGAACGCCACCATAGGAAGCAACGGTCTTCTCCACTACGTCGATGCCCTCGTCGTAGCGGCTCAAACCTTGATAGAAGATAGAAGCGACAGGACCACGGGTGTTACGGCAAACATCCAGAGCTTTCTCGATACCGCCCTCTTTGAGAGCAGCCTCAATATTAGCGAGCAACTCCTTGGTGTTGGTTTTACTCAAGGACAGATAGATAATACGCTCGATACAGAGAGCCAGACCGAACACGAGGGTAACGAGCGTCAAAGCCATAAAGCCGGCGCCACCTTCGATGAATTTCGTCTTCAGCGTCTTGTGAAGAGCCACTAAACCGCTAGCCTCCTCAGCAGGAGCCTCAGCTACTTCTTCTACTGCTGCAGGAGCAGCTTCGTCTACGTTCTCTACAGCTGCTTCCTCTGCAGGAGCGGCTGCCTCTTGTGCCATTACAACTGCGCTGCCAAAGGTCAGCATAGCCAGTACCGTAAGGGTTGCAAATACTTTTTTCATGAGATAATAATTTAATTAAGTTATTTGTGTTTGTGTTTGTGTTTTCATTTTTTTGCAGGAGGCATCTCCTCGGGGATTCGGACTCCGCCTTGCTTTGCAATTCCCCCGAATACCCACAGTCTGCCACGGGCATCCTGTGCAAGTCTTTTGACCATGTTTGCCCGCTCAAGCGAGCTTGGACGTTCAAACCTTGTCAAAATCCTTTGCGGAGAGACGGGGATTCGAACCCCGGAAACACTTTTGGCGTTTACACGCTTTCCAGGCGTGCCTCTTCAACCACTCGAGCATCTCTCCATACGCCAAAAAGGCGTTTGTCACATATTCGGGTACAAAGTTACTGCTTTTTTACGATATACGCAAGAATTTGTGCATTTTTTTGCATTTTTTCGTTATTTTATGCCGAAAAGATGCTTTGCATTGGCTGTTGTTGTATCAATTATGCATTCCACGGAGCATTTATAGACGTCCGCCAAACTTTCCGCCACATACACCATCCATTGGCTTTCGTTTCGTTCTCCCCGATGCGGGACAGGAGCCATATACGGAGCATCCGTCTCAAGCACAATCCTATTCATAGGCACAACGCTTAGATGCTCCCGCAACTTGCTATTCTTAAAAGTCAGCACACCGCCGATTCCCAAATAGAACCCCATCTCCAATATCTGCCGGGCGGTTTCCTTGCTGCCGCTGAAACAATGGAAGACACCTCGTCCTCCTATTTCGTGCACGATTTGGAGGATATCTTCCGTAGCGTCTCTATTGTGCAATATTACCGGCAAATCCAATTCGAGCGCTGTAGCCAATTGGCGGCGGAGCACTTCCTTCTGTTCCTCCTTATAGGTCTTGTCCCAGTAGTAGTCCAGCCCTATCTCTCCGATAGCCACCAATTCACTCCGATGCGCACGAATAGCAGCGTCGATAGTCTCCAACGCCACCTGCCAGTCCTTTTTCACATCCTCCGGGTGGAGTCCCAATGCAGGATAGCAGTAGTTCGGGTGCGCCGCACAGACCTGCAGCACTGAATCGATTGACGCCACATTGACGCCCGGTACGACCATCGCTTCCACACCGGCTGCTTGCTGACGCGCAATCACCTCCTCGCGGTCGGGCGCAAATGCTTCTTCATCAATATGACAATGGGTGTCAATCATATCAGCAATCAGAATTACGGGTTAGAATACTGGAGTCGCCATAGGACAGGAAACGGAAGTCATGGCTTAAAGCATAGTTATAAATGTTTTTCCAGTCTCCGTTCACGAAAGCGCTAACCAGCAGCAATAATGTGGACTGCGGTTGATGGAAATTGGTGATAAGCTGGTCCACCAAGCGGAACCTGTAACCGGGTTTTATCATAATCTGCGTCTCGGCGTGCAATGTCTGCTGGCCCGTGGCATCCAGATAGTCCACGATGGCTTGCAGTGCTTCTTGGACTGATGGCATGGGCGTTGACGTGGGTTCATAAGGTTCGAACTGATCCACATGGATATTATCTATTACCCATTGCCCGTTGCTCATTTTGTCTTCGGCAAACTGCTTGCCAATAAAATACAGGCTCTCCAATGTACGCATGGATGTGGTACCCACCGCCACTATCTTGCCGAGTTTGGCGATGATATGCTGAATAGTCGTTTTGGGCACAGCAATTATCTCCGTGTGCATGGTGTGCTCATTGGCATCGGCGGTCTTGACGGGCAGAAATGTACCGGCTCCCACATGCAACGTCACTTCGTCGGTCTCGATGCCCCGTTGCCGCAGGTCATTGAGCACTTGGTCTGTGAAATGCAGACCCGCTGTAGGCGCAGCCACCGAGCCTTTGATACGCGAATAGACCGTCTGGTAGGTTGTTTTATCGCTCTCTTCGGTTTTGCGGTTTAGATACGGCGGAATAGGCAGTTCCCCTGCCGCGTCGAGTATCTCAGCGAAAGACAGCTGATTGTCATTCCACTTAAAGCGCACCGCATATGTATTGCCCAATACCTGCTCTTTATACGCCCGCAGGGTTATTTGCAGTTTCTCATTTCTAATTTCCAAATCCAGCGCTTCGTCATGCCATTTCTTGGCATTACCCACCATACATTTCCATGTGCAGCCGGTGGTGGAGGATAGCGATAGCTGATAGTCGCTCGGTTTGAGCGGCTCCAGACAAAATACTTCAATGCGGGCACCGGTAGGTTTATGGAACTTCAGTCGCGCCTGTATCACGCGCGTATTATTATATATAAGGAGTGAATCCGGTGCGATATAGTCGCCTACGTTATAGAATCGGTCTTCACTCACCTGTCCGTTTCGGTAAACCAGCAGTTTGCTGTGGTCACGCTCCGCCAGCGGATACTTGGCGATACGCTCGTCCGGCAGCGGGTAATTAAAATCAGCTATGTAGATAGGTTGCGCGTTTTCCATTGAATAGTTCGTATTTGTTGAACTGGCAGTCGAGTTCGCCGTTCAGCAGATGTAGTTTCTTCGCCGGTTTGAGACCGATACATTTCATTGCAGCATCATTGGAAGAGATAATCCAAGCTGTGGCTCCGGCAAACTGATGCTTTAGCGCCGTACCTATCTTGGCGTACAAATCCTCGATATCCTTGTTTGACGCAAGTCGCTCGCCGTAGGGAGGGTTTAACATCACCAAAGGTGATGTATTGGTGATTGGTGATTGGTGATTGGTAATTTTGAGTTCCTCTATGCGGATTTGTTTCAACTCCACATCCTTCTGCACGCCGGCTGACTTGACATTCTTCGCTGCCTGCTGGATAGCATAGAATGAAGCATCCGAACCATAAATGGTATGCTCGAAGTCCCGCTCCTGAGAGTCATCATTGTAGATATCGCTCCACAGGTCTGCATCGAAGTCCGGCCATTTCTCGAAAGCGTACGACTGGCGGAATACGCCGGGCGCTATATTGCGGGCAATGAGTGCCGCTTCGATAAGCAGCGTACCTGAACCGCACATGGGGTCATAGAAATCGCTCTGTCCCTTCCATCCTGCAAGCAGCAGCATACCTGCCGCCAGAGCTTCGTTAATCGGTGCTTCAGTCGTAGCCACGCGGTAACCGCGCTTGTGCAGGCTATCGCCACTGCTATCTAAAGACAATGTGACTTTCTCGTTCGACACATGCACGTTGAACAGCAGATCCGGCGTTTGTGTGCTGACACTCGGCCGCTTGTGCGATTTCTCTATCCAATAGTCTGCGATAGCATCCTTGACGCGATATGTAACAAAACGGCTATTACGGAACGACTCGCTGTACACCGTTGCATCGATAGCAAACGTGCTATTCTCCGTCATATAGCGGCTCCAGTCGAGCGCTTTGACGTGCTCATAGAGCGCATCGGTATCTTTGGCTTTGAAGGATGCAATAGGCACCAGAATACGAATGGCGGTGCGCAGACATAGATTCGCACGGTAAAGCAATGCTTTGTCGCCTCGGAACGAGACAGCCCGGCGCTCTAATTGCACATCATTGGCTCCCAGTTCAATCAACTCCTGCGCAAGCACTTCTTCCAGACCTTTAAAGGTCTTGGCAAGCATTGCGAAATCACGTGTAGTCTCCATATATCAATACCCCAAGTATATTTTCTCTCCACCCACAATATATATGCCCGGAGCCAGACGTTGCTGCCATGAACCGTCTTTCGCCTCCGCCTCGGAAGCCACTTTGCGACCCATGATATCATAGACACCGGTTAGTCCTGTGAAGATTTGTTTGCTTTCTTCCGGTTGCTCTTCATCGCCCTCGCCGAAGTTCACCGGCACAAACTGCGTATTGTTAGTATGCTTTGGCGCCTGCGCAGGACCTGCCGACTCGCGATAATACGCCTTGTTATGCAGCACATAGCGGTTGTTTCTGAGCCAAAGAGACTCTTTAGTATTGAGCTCCTTGTTTGGATTAGCATTGATGTAGAACCCAACATTGGTGTTATCTTTTTCCGGTATCTCCGCAGTGATATCGCCTGTTTCGGAATCCATTGTTACTGTAGAGACAAACGGCACTCCCATTGAATAAACCACATTTCCAGCCCCCATTTTTTGCTCCAGATATTGGCCGGACAAAACACAGGTAAGTGTGGACTCTGTTGGTTCTGCAGACGGCAACGTCAGTTGTATATAATCACTATTATCATTCGTTCGGATGATAACGGGTGTTGCTGCCGGCACGAACTTACCTTCCGCATGGCCACCAGCGGCAGGTACAGGAGTCGGGTTAACGCCCTCATCATACCATTTCTTGCAAATATATGCATAATACGTTGTGTCGTTTGTACCTATTTTATCCTCCGGCAGGAGCACATCAAACGGGGCATAGAACGTAGTGTAGTAATAGTCATCACCACCATTGTTTGTAGCCACCATAAGCGGCATCTCGTTCATTTTAGCCGTTTCCTCTTTCTGCACGGGCTGCATACACCATTTGGCATCATCTGTTGGCGAATCGTGGTAGAACCGCAGGTCGTAGATGCTATCATCCCTACTTTGGTCATAGTTGAGATAGCGTCTTGTAGCCGGTGCTGCCCCATCGTGTATCAGCAGCACGGCACCGCCGATGTCCATGAGCGAGAAGGTGATAGCATCACTTGATTTCTCCGACATCACAGCGCGCTGCTGCTTGCCGGTCGTCGTTCCTTTCTCCGCATCACCATTGGTATTGGCTGCTACATAGAGTCCCTGCGTCTGCATAGTGACACGTGGGTTATGTGCATCTGTCGGATCCGCAGGATTGATACCGCCTTGAATATAGAAGATAGTTGAAGGATCGGTTTCTGTGGACGGAACCGGAATATCACCGCGAGTAGCATGTGATTTTGTAAAGCCTGTGCCCAGTCCTCCTTCGCCCTCAAACGTGGTGTTCACCCCTGCTCTACTGTAGAAGTGCATCGGGACGGTATCGGTAGCAACGATGCCATCGCCTGTTTTCTCTATCTCATGGAGGTATCCGCTGACATAGCGCACAGGCCTGATGCCCGATACGCCGGGTTGGTTATGCAAACGATAGTAACCCGGTTCGTAGCTGACGATATTATCATCATTATACACTATTCCTTGCACGTTCAACATATCTGCATAAGTGGCCGTGCCGTTGAGAACGTTGTCAAGAACGGTCTTGTGCTCCAAATAGGAAGATTCTTTCAGACCTCCTACATAATTGACGCGCTCGATATATGGTGCCAAAAGTTCGGGGTTCAAGTTAAACGTCCATTCTGAATAACTCGTGCTGCTGAGTTTCGCATAGTTATCCGTAGGATCTTTCCTAATGTAATACCGTGTTCCGGTGTGATTTATCACAGGATGAATACGGAAATAGCCCGGTGTATTCGAGGCTAACAATTCATATACCTCATTACCTTCCGGCACTCCACCCTCTCCCGGCACAGCCATTTTCAGATTTTGTCCGTCTGAAATATCCTGAGAAGTCATCACATTCTTTACGCCTCCGCTATTCTTAATCATATAGCGGTTGTACATTCTAAATCCATACACATCCCCCAGCGGCGACCAGAGGTAGTCGTTTGTATAGCGAGTCTCACGACCTTCCATTGCCTGTAATCCCCACGCATTGGTATAGTGCGCCAAGTATGGTGTTCCGTCTTCATGCTTGGCCTCATATGTGTACCACAAGTTCTGGTCAAGACTTGTAACGAAGCCTTCACCGGCATTGGTTTCCAAACCGGTCTGGAACGCATAGCCGATATTGATTTTCACTAAACCTCCAATGAGCCCGGCCTCTGACATCAGTTTCGTAATCTCAAGACCCTTGTATTGGTTATTCAATTCGTCGTTATCTTGCCATACATTAGACCAATCATCGGCAGTACAATCTACTTCTGTATATACCAACGAAGGAGATGTTGCAGTCACATGTACTCTCTTATAGGTATAAGTACTCGTTCCTATCTTGAAGTAATAATATCCGATTGAAGCAAGCGTATCCCTTGCTTCTTCATATTTCTCATTGTCATTCGCTTCCTTCTGGTAGGTGGCAGCATCACCACTATTCTGTATATTATCCACATAGAAGAAGAATATACAGTTTGGCCTATTAAATGTATCCGGAACTTGCAGTACATCACCGATACTAACTTCTCCGACATCATAGCTGTAGGATTGTCCGAATATCGTTGAACCCAATTGGTATGTATCATCGCTTAAATCGCGCTGGGTGGTACCAAATATTGTTAAGGAATCTAAGGCTACACCTTTCTCGGTCCTATATGGAATTTTTATATATTCACCTGCCTTTGGATTAGTATGGTCGGGACAGGTCTTGGCAATCATCAGATGATAAATCAACCGGTGTGTAGAGAGACCGAAAATGATGAAATACTTGGGAGCTCCTGTTGTGATTTTTGCTACGCCTAATGTAGAGCCGTCATCGTCTGTCATGGTCAGTTTAGAACCCGGATGTCCAGTCATTTCCAGTACTCCGTACTCGTAGCCATCACGCTTGAGCAGCATAAACTCGGTCGGCTCGGCTGTCAAGGTACATGCTGCCTCATTATCCGCAGAAGCGGCATGGATATATTTGCCTTGCTTATTGTTGTAAATCTTCAATGCATAGGGGTCGTTTCCTTGGAACTTCCATACATATCCATTGTCTCCGTCCGCCTGCAAATCCTGACCTGCTCTGCCTTTGATATAATCGCCTGTAACATCTGTCTCTGAGTCATCATTGCTCCTCATCATATTATCGTTCTCCCAGATGATATCATACGGTAATCCACCCTCGATATTGAGAGCCGCGTCTTTTGATTCAGCATGTCGTGCCACTTTGCCACCCACCACATCTTTCTTATTGGGCACCCTATACACCGTACTATCCATATAGTATTGTTTATACGTCACATACACAGTGTCATCATAAAGGCCGTAAAGGGTATGCAATATTGTCTGCGGGATCACAGAATAGGTATCATCGCTCTCATCCGGCGTTTCCTTTCTATCTCGACCGGCAAAGCCATAATACTGATAATCTTCTATATTCAACAAAGGCGTCTGTGCATCATCCGGCAGGTATGGTGCGAAATCATGTGCCTCAGCCTCCGCCGTTGCTTGTGTTGCAGTGACAGCTGCTTTCAATGCCTTGTTGATAACCTTGTACTCAAAGTTATGCTGCACATCGTTGTTCACAAGAACTTGTGCGCCCTTTCCTTCAAAGGTTCCATTCTTCTGCGTGAAACTTGTTTCTACTACGGTATCGGCAGTAGCAGGTTCAGCAGCACCCGGAGCGGTCATGCTCGCTCCATTAAGGAATTTGTAGGTGTATAGCCCTGTACCTGCCACAGCTAATGCATAGCCGCCGTCTTTATCATGAGAGAGCAGTGCAAAATGGTTTGCGCCGTTGTTGTCATTTGGCACCTTGATACCAGCTGCCATAGGGCTGGGTTGCTGCGTCGGGTTTGTCGTATAATTGGCGTTACGATTAAATAGCTGCACGTCGTACGGGTCCGGGGCTACGTAATAGTCGGAAGAAGGATCAGTAGGCGCTGCCAGGAATTTCCATTGCCATACCTTATCATCCGCATCTATGGTTTCTGGTTTGGAACCGGTAAAGAGATCCACACCGGTGCCTTGCGTCGCGCCTTCTGTCGCAACGACCGTACCAGTAGCCTGCAAATTCTTTTCAGCCAGTTTAACGGTGTACCACTTACCCTCCAGCACTCTATCACCATCGTGCGCGACGTCATAGCTATAGCGAACTTGCACTTGGCAGTTGCCTGCGTTAAGTCCGGCTTCAGCGAATGAACCTGTGATTTGTTTCTCCAGCAAGCCTTTGGTTACCTCTGCTTTCTTGTAGGAAAAGCTCCCGAGCGTACTTATTTGATAATAATAGGTGCCACTATAGGGCAACAGATTTACCGCATCGGCTAACAGGTCCGCACTTGTCAGTGATCTCCTGAACTCCGGTTCAGCGGCGTTCCATTCATCCTCATTGCTTAGTGCCGTGTATGCTGTATCGGCCAGCCCGGCATAGTAGGTAAAGTCCGTAGCAAGCGGGCTTCTGAAATGTTCTGTGATGGCAGGGAAGTAGTCTCCTGCACGCTTGTAGCGCAGCGATTCTTTGCCGCTGTTGTCAATGATATGATACTCAAACACCTGCGAGCGTACGAAGAAGACGGTCTGCGGTCCCATGGAGGAATTATTGTCGGCAGAAGCCTCTGAGTGGTCCTTCGAGTCTTCCAATGTAGTAAAGCTGTCTCCACTATTATTGACCAGATTGACACGCTTGGTATTGTCGAAGCGAGGCATGAGTTGCATATTGCCATTTTCATCAGAAACGGCCATGAAGGTATGATTGCTGATTTGCAGCGTTGTATGGTCGTAGCCTTCGCCATCTATGTATTTACTCGGGTCATTCGTTGCTAACGTAAGACCCGGACTTCCTTCACCGCCGGTGTAAACACCGACAAATACACCATTCTCCAAACGGACGGAATCCTGGGGAGTGGTCACAAACTCATTCGTGTTTGCGTTCTTCAGTTGAATATTATACGGGTCGAATCCGGTCTTGTCCTTATATTGCTTTTTGAGGATGTATTGGGCTTTCGCTTCGGTAGCGGCACCCGTTGCTCGCATCCATGGAATACCCATCTCATCGTCTATATTCAGGTTTGGCCCCACATACCATAGGTTGATGTCATCCACTATTCCGTCTTTATCGTCATCGACACTGGTTGATGTTTTATCTACTGTTACCTGACACGGGTCTAAAATCACATCATATGCATTGCCACCGACAGGATTGCTTGCCTCATAAATCGGCTTGCTGAAATAGCCGGGTTTTCCACCGGCAATCTTCCTTAGGAATCGACTATTTAGCAGTACAAGGAACTTTGAGGCGGTACCTGATTCCGAAGTAACGGTAGAATCCACGTCATTCAAAACGAGATTATATTGGTAACTCTTCGCATACTCTTCCTTCACGGTGTAGGTTACGAATTGGTCATTGAAAGCCCCGTTACTCTTCACACCTGTTGCCGTTTCCGGCGGCAGTTCACCTAATGATTCAGAGGTATAGTGCTTGCCGTTGACCTTAATCTGGTCTCGCTCTGCGCCATTCTGCATACGGAGCGTATATCTATGGCAGCCCGTAGCTTTTGTAGCATTGGAGTAGAAATAGTATTTATCCACCAACGGACTATCGTAGGCTCGCAATGCAGCTAAAGCAGCACTACTATTATAACCCAACGGCAGGCGCATGATTTCCCATCCGTGGAGGTCGAGCAGCACGAGTACCGGCGGGATATCAGCACTCTCTATATCGAAGGTACCGTCACCCATGGTGAAGGTCTGATACCAGTGCTCTATCTTCTCTACCAATTTCGTGTTTGCTTTCCCTTTATCATTATATCCATTCCAACGGACCGCACTGGCGATGGCTTCATAGCTGTGCCAATTGCCGCTTCCTATACCTTTTTCGTCCAGTTTTGTATTCAATGTAGCTCTCAATTCTTCCGGTACCACCCATGTCTTTTCGTCATTGGAGAAGGCATCCTTGTAATAGGGGTCATTCTTCACGTCAATACCCAACACGCATTGCTTAATCATGTTGTAGGTTTTCCAGTACTGCTCGAACGAAGTGACATATTGACGTTTATCTTTGTCGGCAGAGCCATCCACTACAGTTTCGTTTATCGGGTAAGTGGTTAGCAATTTGAAGTGTCCATCGGTACCCAATATCATATACTCTGTAGGATTCGTAGATGCGATACCCGGCAGAGAGCCGCACGTGACGATATGCTTGACGTCCGTCTCGTCTTGATTGAAATGTACCGCTTTCGTCTCCAGATACGTAGGGTGACCAACGCCGTTATAGGAAATCGTGTTACTGGAATGAATCTTGACGTGGTAGGGGTCGTCACCATCGCTTTCAAAGAACCAAGTCCAACGTGGACGTGTACTTGAACCGCCATTAAACTGCTCCTCCTGCATAGCTGCTCCATAGATATTCAGGCTACCATCACCGTTGCAATACGGATAAATCGGCTTAATCTGCATGGTTGTCAATTTATCACTTCCGTCCTCCATGTAATACATAGGGATAGCATCAACATCCAGGAATCGCAACATATAGGGGCTACCTGCATCGTTGAATTTCACGCGGTCGTTCACATTGTAGGTAACATATATTGTATCATGGAAAGCTTTTGTTACATTGACATGATAATAGGCAGAGGCGGTTGTCTTGAAATAGAAATCTCCTGTTAATTTTAGCTGTCTCGCCTGCATATCCACATCTGTCTCATCCTTTGCGGTCTTTTGATGCCTTACATCTGCGGCCGACCATGCGGACTCATTGCTTGATTCTTTGGTATATACAGCAGCGAGGTTATCAATCATCGTTCCCGCATTTATCGGCGTGTATTCATCATCGCTTGTGGATGCAGTTCCCTTATTATCAATGCTGATATTATTCGGCGCATAGAATTTATAGGTGCTCACCAGCGGGCTTTGATATTCTGCCGGCAACACGAGGTCAGCACTTTTGGTATCTATCGTCAAAAGTAGATGTTTTGCCTTGTCTATCAAATGGTATGTATAAACGATGGACTGGTCTAAGATGAAAGCCAGCGCATTGCTACCATGTGCATAGTTCTCATTATCGTATATTTTCACTGTATTCTCTGCTGCGGGGCGACCCATGTTGTAATAGGTAGTGGATGCATCCACGGTTTCTCCGGTAGCCACCATCACTTCGTACACACCTCTGTTAAGACTACTCTTAGCTACGAAATGTTGTGCAAGAGATCTATCGGTCTGCAATTCAAGTCCTACAGCATTACCCACACTGCTCTTCAGATTCACCCAAGCTCCTTTCTCTCTTGATTGCGTGGATGTGCCACCGTTATCATCATATACCGTGACATCTTCATCTATGTTTTCGACACGAAGGTCTACTCTTGCTCCCACATTATCCACCAACATGGCGTATGGATCGCGATTGCGGAGTTTCCAGAGATAGTATCTTTTTGCGTCTGCATCGCCCGGGATTTCTGTCGCAGTAAGAATTTCATGACTCGTTTTATCGTAGTAGATATATTGGCCATTCAGTTTGACATTAAACTCTTGGTCTTCACTCAGTTTAATGGGTTGGTCATTTAGATGAGTCGTAGTATATTTGACATAGATAGTAGCATCTTCATCCGGCGTTTGCGTGATTTGGTTGTCTAAATGTGTTCGACTTGTGCCTGTACCTGCACCTGAACCGCTATTAAATGTGGCATAGAATGTCAGCGTCTCATACAGCAGATAAGGGCTGATGATATTTGCGGGGAGGCTGGCAAGCGAGAGCGATGCATAAATCGGCTGGGTGGCGGTAGCTTGTACAGCGATATTGCCTGCCTTGTCCACAATTTTATAGGTATATGTGCGCTTAGGCAGTTCCAGCAGTTTGATACGTGTAGCATTCGTTGTGCTATACGTGATATATTGACCGCCATAAGCGGCAGCGCTCTGCGTAACCGTAATCACCATAGGAGTTCCGATAACCGCATCGTTGGAGCCATTATATTCCTGTATGGTCAGCGTAAACACCTTATCACTTTCCGAATTGGCTGCAATACTGACGGTGAGGGTAGCTGTACCATCCTCTCGTACCGAGCCCTTACCATCGGCTAATGCAGGAGCGGTAGATATTACCTGCGCGTCACCCGGAGTAGAACCTTTGGTCACTTTGATATAATGGCCTTCCGAATATGTCAGATTCGTGATGGTAAAGGTAAGGGTTTGGGCATTTCCACTTGGCACAGAATAGGCGTGAGCTTTCGTTGCATAGGAGAAACTCTGGCTCAGTTGGTCTGTCGGCCAATACCAGTGACCTGTGTTATTCATTTTTCGCAAGAGGAAATTCGGGGCGTTATCATATGGAATCTCCCAGCGATAGTGTTCACTTGCAGTAGCACTTACATCAAGATTAGTCGTACCTCCCACATAGCGGTCGGCTTTTGCTGTTTCCGTCGCGTCGCGATAGAGCACTCTCAGTTCATATGGGTCGCCGACAAAAGCAAATTCGGTTGTCTTATCACATGAGCCGGTCGCTCCATTGTTCTTGAAGTTGGCCGTGCCGTCATACTTGATTTTCTTGCCGTTAGCTTCCGTGCTTCCTTCATCCGTCAGTTCATACCATGTAGTATCTTGTGCACCCGTACTCGGATTAACGGCCTTGAATGGCAGAGTCGCTGTATAGTCCACGTAAATATCATAGGGCTCAGTAAGCTCGGAGTATGAAGTCACAGGCTGTGTATGAGCCGCATCCTTATAGAATTCACTCTTGAAACTACAATATTTGCGTCTCAAATCATCCGGAATATCCGTCAGAGCAATATCCTTTAATCCCATGGTATATTCACTCATTTTGATTGAGTCTGTCACAATATTACCAAAGGGAGTCTTCACCTTAAAGTGAATCGTCCTGATTTCGTACATGTTGTAGTCTATGGTAGGAGCATCTTGTCTGGCGTAGGATTTGATTTTTATCGTAGCCGGATTATCATAACCTAAATAATAAAAGTTAGTGCCCGGCACTTTCAGTTCTCCGTTACTTTGCGTGGTTCGGGTTCCCATGTAAACCAACTTACCCGGCACAACATCGCCGTTTTTATTGACCGCTTTCACGAGAGCAAATGAGTTCCAGATAATTTCTGTATTCACCAAACCATGGTAGTAGCCCTTGTAAGTAGCGGCATCGTCATAAGTGACTTCGCTACTCGGATTATTCCAGTCTGTTTGCGTATATCTTATATTAACATCACTGGCAATAAGCATCTCATCGGATGCATTATCTTTTGTTTTGGCAAACAAATGACTTTCTCTATACAGTTTTTTAACGAAGTTAGTTTCAGAACCGTGTTTCTCGATATAATAGGTAGCCTCGTCAGAGTTGTATGCAGAAACAATTGTGATATTATACGGGTCTTCACCGATATATTTGAATAGGAAGTGGAATTTGGATTTTGTTACCTCCGCCGGGTTTTTGTTATCCGAACTTTGCCAATATGTTTTGTCTTTTAATGTGTTCACTTTAGAAACGTCCACATACACAAACTCTTCACTCGCCAATTGTTCAGCAGATACGTATTCATTCGGAATGACTGCGAGACGGTTGTTACGGCCTCGGTTGTAAGCAAGGAATTGGTCATTCATCATAATACTATATGCCTCTGAACCGTCTAACTTGGCTATAGTGTTATCTGCATCGTATTCGTATGTGACGTAAACGTGGTAATCATTGGATGGAATAGGATCTTCTTCATGAAGACAGACATCATTGAAACTGAAATAGTAAGTGCCGTCATCAAGAGCCGCCACCTGTGTTTCCATGTCGTCTATACCGGTTGCCGTTTTCTGATATGCACCGGCACTTCCCCAAGCTGTGGCATTACTTACTTCTTCATTTGTTACACTATGTGCACTTACTGTCACCTTGATATAAGGCGCAAGAGGTGCTTTGAAGAGTTTATACTTGTTGTTCGTACGATATTGATAAATCTTTCGTGCTGTGTCATCCTTTTTAATTACCGAAGCCGGGTAATACGTGAAATTCTTAGCCAGAGGACTCTTGAAATGCTCCTCCAGCTTTATATTACTTGCATTTGCCACCTCTACTTTGATAGCTTCGGTCCGCCAACCATCATAAGTCTCGTCTGTATTTGCGGTACCTTTTGCATGGTCCATTGGAAGAGCAAGAATATGGTATGTCACCTTATAAGCCCATGCGGGAGTAGTCATGGTGCCAAGTAGCAGCATGACTATCATCATCCAAAATCCTATGTATCTATTTCCCTTCATTATTCTATGCTTAATCCCTCGGTGACGTCAGCGTTATGTTATGCTTATCTTATGCTTATGTTATGCTTTACCACTGTTCCGTAAACCTAACTGTATCGACTTTGAGACCATATTGGTCAAGCGTCAGATTATAGGTATATGAGCGGCCGGGTTCCCATGTAAAATCTACGTCCGTACCATAGTTGCTGATGGTCACATCGCTCCATTCGTCCCATGTAGCATTGACGATGAGGTACTTCGTACCTGCATCGGGGATGATAAAGACCGGCGTGCTCTCCGTTGTACCGCCTCTTTTCAGCGTCTGGGCAATCTTCATCGTGTCAACATCACTACCGGACACATCCCAAGTCATGTCTGCGCCGTTAAAAGTACACGTGCCGGAGGTAGGCGTAGCGGTGATGCCGATGCTGTTAATCTGCACATGTTCGCCACTGGCAGCGGTGATGGTAAACTTGACTTGCGCGAGCGGGTGTTTGAACTGCATCCGCAGCGCTCCGCCGGCTGTGGTCTGCGTCTCCAAGGTCTGGCTGTCCAAAACGGCTATCAGATATTCCTGCAGCGTGTCCTGTCCCGCCAAATCCATATAATGGCTCATATCGCAGGTAAAAGACACTCCATCCTCGGCATCGTAGTCACCCGGAGTGATATTGCTCGGAGCATCGAAAGGACAGAAGCCCACGAAATCAAGGGTGGATGCAGTTACTCCTTCTGCCGTCTTCGAGCCGTCGAAAGGCCAGTAGTAATGAACCTGTGCGCCCGGCTCTTCGTTGTTCCAGAATTTCCATTCCGAGGCATCGTAGCGGAGTTTGACGCCATCGAGGTATTTGGTCTCGGAGGTGTGGTAGTAGGCATCTATCTTGAGGTCGTAGGTATGTAAGTCATCATTGTTGTTAATGATGGCAGCAGCTCTGCGTTGCATGCCGGCGACGCGTGTCGTCACAGCTATTTCTGTGCGCTGTGTCGGCTCGCCGTCATGGGAGCATCCTACCAGCAGCCCGGCTGCCAGTAGAAGCATCATTCCTATGTGCAATCTGCGTTCTTTCATCTTTGTTACCAAGCGGGGAGTCGAACCCCACTTGGCTATTCCATAGATTAATTTGTTAATGTTCGATTAAAAAACAGGAACATTCGTAGAACCTCCATTACCCCACTCTGTTACACTTGCATCAATTTTAATCTCGTGGAGATGGAAAACGATGTTGTACACGTAGTGCTTCGCCTGATCAACATTTCTAGCGTCCGGCGTATAGGTATAACTATAAGCTTTACCATCCAGTGTGTAGTGAATGGTGAAACTTGCAAAGTCCGGAGCTGCTGGTACATCATCTGGTACAATCAGGAGACCATCACCTACAGGTTCACCATCACCACTTCCATCATACGCAATAGCAGCAGGAGTCCAGTTAGGAACTTTCACATTTTGAGCGTCGCCAGATGGAGTCCATGCACCTGCAACAGTCTGGCCAGTCGTTTTATCATAGTTCGTCTGTCTGATTATGTAAGTACCTGCATACTTAGCACCATTAAGTATGATGCTGTCAAGGGTTACTTTGCCGCCAGAAGTAGCATCATATGCATCTGCCATGAACGAAACCCAAGCCTGAGCATGTTTGAATGCCATTGGTACACTAGTAGAGAATGTCAATGCATTATTATCCTGCTTTACACCACCAGTTCCAATAGCATACATTAAGTCTTTTTGAGCCGTTTTGTTATCCGTCATCACAAGAGTAACGCCCGCTGCTTTTGCTGTATCAGGCAAAGCAAAACCCCACGTAGCAGAGGTGCCTTCAAAGTTTGCATAAGCCAAGAAGTTGATAGTATCAACAGCCAGAGGCCAATACTTACCACCAGTCCATATGGTACCTTCGCTATGACTGAATGTTGTAGCAGTGAAGAAATCACGGGAATTGGTAACATCATAAGCCGCA
Organism: uncultured Bacteroidales bacterium; assembly: GCA_900317345.1. Classification (GTDB taxonomy): domain Bacteria; phylum Bacteroidota; class Bacteroidia; order Bacteroidales; family Paludibacteraceae; genus Colicola. The sequence continues at coordinate 49,038 of ONGK01000027.1, forward strand.
ACTTCCATAGTGTTAGTTGTCGGGAATACACCATCAGTGACAGGAGCATGTTTCAGTGTGTGTGCCACTGAGGAGAAAGCAATCTCCCGTTGTTGATTCGAACCAACGGGAACGGTGTTCTCGCTGATTTTTACGTCGCTGCTGCAAGAAGCAAGCACTACGGCTGCTGCTGCAACGAAAAATAAACTTTTTTTCATAATTTAAATAAATTAAAAAATTAATAATTGGGTTAATTTGTTTGTTTTGTTTTCAATGTTGTTTGTTTTCAGTTTTTTCTGTTTCTTTATTGTTAGTTAATATTGTGAGTTATTAATAATCACCCAATGGGTACATTTTGATTAATCTCTTCCCATTCATCTACAGTAGGCTCAATTCCGCCACCTCCTGCAGGTTCCGGAATATCGATGGAATCGGTAATCTCTATCATGTGTCCCGGGTCGTTGAACAGCTCGGTGACATCTTCGGTTATCGTATAGGGCGTTCCCTCCGAGTCCATCATCAGTATATACAGATAGCAGTGGCTCTCACCCGGCAGTTTGCCAAACGTGTTGAAGGTTGTTTCCAGCTTGCCCTCTTCCTTGTTCACCTCTACCGGGAAATAGATGGTGGCAGGCTCTGTGCTCTTCTCGCCGCGTCCGAAGAAACTGCTGCGGGACTGATTCGTGACAAACGCTTCTGCACTCGCGATATACTCTATTCCGGTGATGTTCGTCGCTTCGATGCCGTAGGTCTCCACAATCGTAGCGGCTGTTGCCTCAATAGTGACGACCAGCGTATCGGCGCTGAACGGCGGAACCTCTATGTCCTTATGCGTCATCAGCAAGTGGTCCGGCGTGTAGATAATCGGTCCCGGAGCCTCAGCGGGCGCATTTCGGTGGAAATGGTTCAGCAGCGGCATTTTGGCGGCAGTGATATCGCTTGTGAACGCCTCCAGCGTTTGAACGCTGTTCTCGCCGCGCACCTGTGTCCATTCGGTGTCGAATGAATAGACCACCATGTTATACTTACCCGGCGCAACCTGCAGCGGACCGCCGTACGAACCTACGAACTCCGTCTTGTCCAGCGTGCCGCTGAACGGATCATACAGACACACCTTCAGGTAAGTAGGAATTTCTATCTTTGTATGCGCCTCCACGCTCACGTCCAAATCGACATCCAAGTCCAGCTTCAGCTCCAGCTCCAACTTGAGATTGGGTTTCGCGTCATGGTGGTGGTCATAGCATAAATCCTTGTATCGGCAGGAGGTTAATGCCAATGCCAAAGCCAACGCCATCGTCAACTTTTTCATCTTCTGCCTCCTTTCTTCGGAACCGAGCCAATGAGCCACTTCAAACTGATTTCCACTTTCGTCGGTCCCCACCAGTGGCGCATATAGGTCGCTTCCCATACATAGTGGCCCGTGCCGTCATTTGCCGGCTGGTACGTCTTGTATTCTCCGCCCTGATAACCGATTCCTATATTGAAGTCGAAGCACAGATTGGGGTGAACGGGCACGCCCTGATAACCGATTCCTATATTGAAGTCGAAGCACAGATTGGGGTGAACGGGCAGGGAATAACCGTATTCCACACCGCCGCCGAAACCGAACTTCGCTGCCTGATATCCTCTGCCGCCAAGCGCGATGTCGTATGTCAGACCCGAGCCGTAGATTCCCACATGGTGGCCGGTGAACGGACATGCCGCTGCGTCCTTGCCGAAATAATATCGCAACGTCAGATAGCCTCCGTAGCCCTGCCAGAACAGATTGCGCTTCTCCACGTGAATCCAGTTGCCGAACCAGTCTGCGCCGATGGTGAAGTTCATCGGCAGACCCACTTCGATACCGATATTGGGCACCAGCACTACATCATACTGCATATTGGTCCGCAATGCCACAACCGGCACTCTCGTCACAACACGCGTAGAGCTGCCATACTGCGGATATGCCTGCAATGATACGGAAAGCAGCAACAATATAACCGACATTCGCAGAACACCAATCACATTGAGTCGTACTATTTTCGCTAATAAACTATGCGTTGTTCCTCTAATTTTTTATTCCTTAC
>ONGK01000058.1 GCA_900317345.1 uncultured Bacteroidales bacterium
TCGGCATCGTCATCTTCGTTGCCTACGATCTGACCGCGTTTCTCGTCCTCTTTGCGCCATACATAGATGTCTTCCGGACGAATGACGACATCGACGGGGTTGTTCTCGCCGAAGCCCGTGTCGATACAATCAAATTCCTGTCCGCAGAACTCCACGCGCTTGTCGCGTATCATCGTTCCGCTCAGGATGTTACTCTCGCCAATAAAATCCGCCACAAAGCAATTCTGCGGCTCATTGTAGATATCGGTCGGAGTACCGATTTGCTTGATTTCTCCTTCGTTCATCACCACCACGCGGTCGCTGAGTGTCAGCGCCTCTTCCTGGTCGTGCGTGACGTAGATAAAGGTTATTCCGAGTTTCTCATGAAGTTCCTTCAGCTCGATTTGCATGTCGTGACGCATCTTGAGGTCCAGCGCCGACAGCGGTTCGTCAAGAAGCAGCACTTCCGGCTCGTTCACGATAGCTCGCGCTATCGCCACACGCTGCTGCTGACCGCCGCTCAAGGTATCTACCTTGCGCTCCTCATAACCCGTCATATTCGCCATCTTCAAGGCGCGACGCACTTTCTTCTTAATCACCTCCGGATCTTCCTTCTTGAGTTTTAGACCGAAGGCTACATTGTTAAACACATTCAAGTGCGGAAACAACGCATATTTCTGGAATACGGTGTTTACGGGACGTTTGTAGGGCGGTGTCTTGGTGACATCTTCGCCTTTGAGTAAAATCTCGCCTGAACTGGCTACTTGAAAACCGGCGATGCAACGGAGCAATGTTGTCTTGCCGCAGCCCGAAGGGCCTAAGATGGTGACGAATTCGCCTTTCTTGACCTGCAGGCTTACGTCTTTGAGTGCATACTTGCCATCCTCGAATTGCTTCGAGACATGGTTCACCTCAATGATAAATTCGGATTTTGCCATTTCTTCAACAAATTTGTTCCCTTAGATGGGGTTTCGGTACTCCCGGAAAATCATAAAATTATTCGTTTTAATTATACTTATTTATCAGCGCACAGCGTACGCGTACGGGCACATACCCGCAAAATACTGCGCAAAGGTACTGCTTTTTTTTTAATTATGCAAGAATGTAACCAAAAAAGTAATATTTTGTGCTTTTTTTATATACATTCAGCACTTTTTTGATACTCGATATACAATTATTAATATTAATTGTACTTTCAGTTATTTTTTTCGACATATTTTAGGTTTTTATTTACGATTGCTATTAATGATTTGCACACCACAACTAAAAGCAGTACCTTTGTCGGCGAAATAACAAAAAGAAAGGTATTAGTATGAAAATTCTATTTGTTGTCAACAACTATTTCTGTAAAGGAAACGGCCTTGATGAGTCAGCGCGAAGAACCGTCCAAGCTCTACGTGACGCTGGCCAAGAGGTGAGAGTACTATCCGGTCCCAACCTTGAAGACTTGAATGGTCCTCACCCGGACTTTGAAATGGAGAATTTCCATTTTCCTCTCATGCAACCTATGTTGGATTCATTCGGCTACAACTATGCCGACTGGCACGGCCCGAAAATTGAGGAAGCGGTGCGCTGGGCGGATGTCGTGCATCTGGAAGAGACATTCTTCCTGCACCATGCCGCCATGAACTGGGCAAAGAAACTAGGCAAACCTATCACGGGCACGTATCATGTGCACCCGGAGAATATTATATTTAATTTATTCGGACGAAGAGTCGGTTTTCTAACATGTCAAATACTATACCGGTATTGGTGCCGCGTATTCTACGACAATTATCAATATCTGCAGTGCCCGACCGAGAATGTGCGGCAGCGACTGCTACGCCATCGCGTCAAAGCACATTGTTTCACGCTGTCCAATGGTGTTATTCCGGACAAGTGTATTCGTCCGCTCACACCGCCTGAGGACTATTTAGACGAAAGCCGTCCGCTGGACCTCATCTATATCGGCCGTACAGCCATCGAAAAAGACCAACCGACCCTCTACCAGGCAATTCGCCTAAGCAAGTACGCGAAGCGTATCCGCCTGCATATTGCCGGCAGAGGTCCGAAACTGGAGGAGTATACACGCATGGCGGAGAAACTATATGAAGACGGCGTTCTGAACTACAAGCCTGTTGTCGGTTTCTATAACCGCGATGAGTTGCGCGAACTGGCAGCCAAAGCCGACTTGGCAGTGCATTGTGCTTTTGTAGAAGTGGAAGGTATGAGTATCACAGAGGCTATGCAGCAGGCTGTAGTACCGGTTATTGCCACGGCGCGATACTCTGGGACAAGCACCTATGCTTTGGATGAGCGCAGTGTCTTTCCTGAAGGTGATGCAAAAACGCTGGCAGCGCGTATCGACTATTGGTTTGATCATCCGCAGAAACGCTGGGCGATGGGTTTCCGCTATGCTGAATCGATGAAAAAATACGAGATAGCTAAATGCGCGCAAGCACTCATTGAAATGTTCCAAAAGGCCATTGACGCAAAGAAACATGAAACGCATCCTCTTCCTCATCCTCTGTCTGCTTCCGCTCAGCGCCCTGCAGTCAAAACCAACAGACGCATCGCCTGACATCCTCCATACGCAATGGTATTGTCACGAAGAGCAGATTTGGCGACGCGTGGATATATATGTACCGGAAGCAGAACAACCGCTTCCGGTGCTGTACCTTATTCACGGCATCAACGGATACGAAGGGTCTTGGCAAGATATGGGAGGGGCAGTTGACACACTCAAAACACTTATGGCGCAGGGGCGCTGCCAACCAATGATAGTCGTCATGCCGGACTGTAACAAATGGCCCTTCAAAGAGAGACCTGTGCATCATGGCAACCTGTGGAAATGTCTTTTCCATTACGGTCGTCTGAGGCGCGAGCATGATATCGAGCGCTCCATTAGCGACTTGATTGACATGATTGACACCACGTATTCCGTCTCCTCATGTGCCATTGCAGGCCTCAGCGATGGGGCACGTATGGCTGCAAATATCGCCAATAAGCGCCCGGACCGCATAAGAGCAGTCGGACTCTTTTCACCTGTCTTGCGCAAAGAGCAGATGCCGAAGGACTCTACGCAGACGTACGCTATTTTTGTAGGCAAAAATGATGTGTTCTTTCCAAGCGGGGAGCGCTTTCACAGACGATTGAACCGCGCGAAAATTCCGCATCAGTTCATCATTCTGAACGGGAGTCATAACTGGCGGGTATGGCGTCAGTGTCTGTCGTTATTCTTAACACAATGGGCAGATGATCCGAATAACCGTTCTGATAGCGAAAACCATTGAACGTCCTTTTAGGCTTCAACCCCAAATATTTCTCATCTGGCTCTTGAATCCACTCAGCGTCAAATACACTTATGGCTGAAATGCTCTCCAATGCAGGTGATGTATAAAACTGGTCTAGACAAGTCCAACGGCCTTGGTATTTATGTGTGCCCGGTACGCCTTTCATCCTGTTTCTCAAACCCTTCAAATCTTCTTTAGGCGCATCATTCATATCACCCATCACAACAATCTTCGCTTGCGGTTCTATCTCCATCACGGAATCTATAGCGCTTTGCAACACCTGCTTGGCTTGGTCCCTTTTCCATTGACTCTCCGCCGCTCCACCTCGGCGGCTGGGCAGATGGCACACAAAGAAATGCATTGTGTCGCGCTTGTCTATTGCGGCGCACACATAGAGAATGTCGCGTGTCGGCTCATCGCCAAGAAAAACCGGGATATTCTTTGTCCGAATGGTATCTACGCGCGCTTTTTTATATAGCAGCGCCACATCTATTCCTCGCTGGTCGGGACTCTCATAATGCACAAAATCATATTCGTCCCGCCGCAGCGTATAGCATAGGCGCTTGACACACTGCGCATTCTCCACCTCCTCCAAACCTACTATATCTACTCCATCCCATTCGCCTATGTTCGTCAGCACACGGGCGATATTCTCCACTTTTCGGTAATACCGCGTGTAGCTCCAATGTCGCGCTCCATCTGCCGTCCATTCGATATCATCTTTCAGACTGTCATGCGCAGGGTGAAAGAGGTTCTCCACGTTATAGTTGACTATAACCACCAGAAGGGCAGCGAGCAAGTGCATATTACGAAAGTATCATAATGGCCTTTTTCAGCGCGGTGATGAAGGAATCTACGTCGTTCTTGTCATTATAAAGACCGAATGACACACGCACTGTTCCGGGCACACCTATTTCTTCAATCAGAGGTTCTGCGCAGTGGTGTCCAGTACGAACTGCTACGCCTTGCTGGTCCAATAATGTTCCCACGTCAAACGGATGAATCAGCTTTCCGTCAGCAAAGGCATTGAAACTCAGCACACCTGCTTTCGGTTGCCCTGCGGCATATATGCGAACGTCCGTTCCCTGCAGCTCGTTACCCAGGTCTCGTAACTTCTCCTCGCAATATTCCGTCAGTTCCCGTTCATGGGCTTCAATGGCCTCTAATCCGGCAGATTGCATATAATCTATTGCGTTCTTCAATGCCCAACTGCCTACAAAATTAGGAGTGCCGGCTTCGAATTTATACGGCAGTTCATTATAGGTAGTGCCGGACCATCGCACATGGTTAATCATCTCTCCTCCACCTTCATGAGGCGGCAACTTATCGAGCCACTTTCGTTTGCCGTACAGCACCCCGATGCCTGTAGGACCGTACATCTTATGTCCCGAGAACGCCAGGAAGTCGCAATCCAGCGCCTGTACATCAACCTGCATATGCGGCACACTCTGCGCCCCGTCGATGCACACCGGCACGCCGCGCGAATGTGCAATCTGCACGATTTCATCGACAGGATTGATGATTCCTAATACGTTGCTCACATGTGCCACGGAGACTAACTTCGTCTTTTCGTTCAGAAGCCCCTTAAAAGCCTCTATATCGAGCGTCCGGTCGTCGCGTAAGGGGATATGCCGCAGCACCGCTTTCTTGCGCTCACA
>ONGK01000015.1 GCA_900317345.1 uncultured Bacteroidales bacterium
AACCGACGGTCAACCGACAGTCAGAGCTAATCTCGCTATGAGGTCAGGCTAAGAACGCCTATAGAAAAAAGCAGCGGAAGATCCTCCGCTGCCTTCATTTCTATCAGCCAAGCTTGACCGATTCTCCGTCTATTTCGTCTGCATTCAATGCAGACCTCTTCTTTCTTCTTTTCCGGGCAATTTAAATGCCCGCTCATCACCTCACCTCTTGTCCTTGCAATGTATATGTTTTATCGCCACGGATAATAAAGATTTGTCCGTCACGGAGAACCTTGTGGGCAAAATTATATTGAAATCCGTCTACAGTGATATTATCTATAGCTTCTGTTTTAGGAAGAGGTAAAATTGGATTAAATTCTCTCCAAACATCTGCTGCTTGATATAAAGGTATAGATCCTTCCGGAACATATAGCGTTGCATTGATTTCATTCCACTGACTATCACAAAAAACGTCTTGTGTCACTAATTGCGGTTTTACAGCATAATTATACACAGTTTCTAATTCATTGTAGTCAGAATCAAATGCCATATGCCCGATACTATCCACGGTACTTGCTATTGTGATTATTGTCAAGTTTGTGCGGTGAAATGCGCCATTTCCGATTGTTTTGACACCTTCTGGAATCAGAACTTCCCGCAAGGATTCACACTCTGCAAATGCGTAATCTTCTATAGTTTTAACATTCTTCCCTATTGTAATAATACTTAAGTTTCTACACCCTCGAAAGGAGCTCTTAATTGTTGTCACACCGTCAGGAATAACGACTGATACCAAACTTGTGCAATAATAAAATGCACCATTCTCAATTTCTGTTATTGTATTTGGGAAATTTATTGCTGTCAGTTTTTCGCAATAATAGAAAGCGCCATTTGCAATCGTTACTACTCCGTTAGGAATAGAATATGCTCCTATCCGTCCTGGAGGATACGAAATCAATGTATCCTGAGCTTTATTGAAGAGTACACCACCAATAGAGCTATAGTTGGGATTATCCAATTTTACATTTATATTTTTTAATTGAAGACATCTCAAAAACAAATTATTGCCAATATTTGTTACATTACTTGGAATTGTCATAGATTTCAGACTTACGCAATCTGCGAAAGCATAATCTTCGATAGTAGTTACGCTATAAGGAATAGTAATGTTTTGATAACAACATCCAGCAAATGCATATCTTCCAATAGTGGTCAAAGTGTTTGGCAAGGAAAATTCTGATTCCTGTTGCGAAGATGGACATTGAATAAGTAATGTTTGTCCTTTATCACACAGCAAACCATTTGGAGAAGAATAATTTGGATTGTTTGCTGCCACGTTGAACGAAGATAATTCAGTACAATATCGAAATGCACCTGTATCAATCAATGTCACACTACTCGGAATGTCAATTGAATATAGTCGACATTGATGGAATGCGTATTTTCCGATTGTAGTGACACTATTAGGTATATTTATTGTAGATATATGACTTTGCCAAAATGCGCCGTACCCGATGGTTGTAACCGTATTTGGAATAGTTATCCACAAACCATTACCACTATAATAGCACATATTTGTAAAAGCATACTTCCCAATATACGTCACTCCTTCTTGAATGGAAATGTGTCTAATATCATAAGTATATATTGCATTCCATGGAGCGCTATTATAATCACGAAAATCAGACATTTCTCCGGTTCCCTCTATATACAACGTATCACCATTAATACCATGAGGCAAATAGGGATTCCCATATTCATCATAAGCAAGTGTGTTTATTCTCCATGTAACATTCACACCACAAGTGCCAGAATAAGATTCTTGTGCATGTAGTGAAACGGTATAAAATAACACTGTCACTAATAAGAAAAATTTTGTTTTCATCACCTTAATTCAGAATATGATTTGATTAATCTGGTTTCATTTGTTACTTGGAAACGCACTCCTGTTTTAGTCAGACCGTAGTGCTTTTTGATTGATTGAGCGATGTGTGGATTAACGTAGTGTTCTCCACTCTGGTAATAGTGACATATAACTCGGTATTCATTTAGCAATTCGGGCGTTTGCTCGATTTGTTGAAAGGCTCTCATAATAATCGAGCTATACGGCGTTTCAAGCCCTGCCATTTGGCTCCACAACATTTGTAAAAGAGAGTTCATGTTGTTTCGCCTTCTTCGTATAATAGTAGACCTCATATCAGTTATATATATTGACAAAAAAAACGTGAGCCAACTGCTATTGGTATATTCGGGCATCCACTCCCTTGGTCTCCAATATGCAGAAAGCCCACGCTACACGCGAGCGTTTCGCTATATTTGAGAAGACCGATATCAATTTGTGGATGTATGAATAGATCTATAAATAAAGCAAACGCATATTTTCTATGTCGCGCAACACTTTGCGCATGTAACCGTATTTAACGTCTTTGGCCGCTGACGGCTTGTTTAACCTACAGGCGGAGGTTATTATGCAATCACACCTGCGTGCAACTGTTCAATCGGGAAAATTAAATCCCAGTTCTTGCCCCAAACAATATTGCCGTCTTCGATAGTAAAACTGCGGAAACGACGCGGGTCAAGATATTTGTTGTACTGAGGATGCGGATGACGTCTGATGAAGTCACCTATATCTACTCTGCGGGTTGTTTGGTCGCTGAACAACAAATCAACCGACAAATTACCTGCATCCTTTGCTTCTTTTATATACAATCTGCTCATAGTTATAATTTGGTTTTAATGGTTGTACTCTTTACTGCCTGTCTCATTACAAAGAATTTCACCCATTTGGCGATGATATTCTTGCTGTATTTTTGAATAAACGCCTCGGCTGTTTTCTTGTCTTTTGCCGAAAGCGGTTCTTCACCTGCTTTGTCTCTTACACGAATTTCCGCCAATTCACCATTCTGCATAATTAGTTCGAAGATGCTCTGGCATCCTTTGTGCGTTACATGCACATGGATAGGCTCGTGCTCGTTTGAGTAAAAGAAAAATACAAATCCGAAGTATTCAAAAATCTTTGGCATAATGGTATTATTTTGATTTTGCGCTGCAAAGTTACAAAAAAATAATGACATACACAAATTTGTATGCCATTTTCTTTATTTTTTATTCATTCTTGGGCTTTTGAGACTTCATGGTATTTTGGGCTTCATCAGAAGGTATTCACGGACTAATCACGGAGTAATACCGTATCCCACCCATACCTATAATATACATGTATATTATCCCGTGATTTTGAATTATTATCCTTATTCCTGATTAATCAGTTCAATCGCTTTCTCGATGATATCGTCTTTGTCCGTGCTTTGCATCGTCACAAGCACATGAGGCTCAATACCTTGTTCTATATCCTTCTTGCTCACGTCATACATGCGCACGCTCGAGAAACGGACTGTCCAACCGCAAGGCATCTCATAACTCATCGGCATACCGCCTCCGCCGCCGCTTGTACCGCCCACAATAATAGCATTGTCCGCATAGCGCATCATATTGATGAACATATTCGTTGCAGAATAACTCCGCCGGTTGCTCAGCACAACGGTCGGACGCAGCCATTTAATGCCGCTAATAGACGCATCCACCTTCAGCTCCTCCATCTTCGAGAAATCATTATGTCCGGGACCTGTCTTATGCTGCCAATACCCGATAGTGCGGCTCTCCTTGAAGAAAGGCGCAGCCAACTTATATGCATTATTCAAATCACCTCCACCATTGTTCCGCACATCGATAATCAAGCCTCGGCAATCTTTAAAGGCATTGAAAACCCACGCCAGATTGCCAATAGAGAAACTATTGGAGAAACTCGAATAGTAGATATATCCGATGCTGTCATGGTCTACCGTGCAGTAATACAGACTACCGGCAACGCGGTAATCGCGTAGATAGAGCGCTTGCAGTTGTGCATTGTAATTGGCAGGGTAGGTGTCATACCACGACGTGCAATAGGAGCGGTCGAAGGGTGCGTAGAGATTAACATGCCCGTCCTGCAGCAGATTGAGCATCTCCGCGCATAAATCAAACATCGCAACTTGGTCATTCTGAGGAAGTTGCCTTGCCTTTTCCACATATATATCATGAACCGCATTCCAGTCCACGCCTTTCTCTTCCACATAGCAGTACCGGGTGTCGATAATCTGCCATAGCGCCTCCACATTAGTCACAGGATCCATGGAAAACGGCATCTCGTCTTTCGAATGGCAGGCTGTCAGCAGAAGCATGAGCGCGATACAGAATATGTGTGTATAGGTTCTCATAAACGGTTATTGGCTTTGATACGATAGTTCCATATACAGCCTACAACGAGGCTCAACTGATTGCGGACAAAATGCAAATCCTTCGTGCCGTAGTTCAGATATTCGTGCTCCGCTCCGATACGCCAGGTAGAGTGGGGGAACTGCATGTCCAGCGTCAGTTCATGCTTGACGGTATGATGATTCCAATGTCCCGAACAACGCGCCGTGCCCTGCACACCCTCCGTCAGTTCATAATATGACTCCCAGTAATCCGGCATAAAGTCGAAACCGATGAGGTTGGTGCGTATCAGATAATTGAGCCGATAACTGGTCTTCTTACCATAGAAGGACCACGATAGACCCGTCATCGCCATGGCATCCACAGCGATATCTACAGACACAGGCTTATTCACATTCGATGCATGGCTGCGCGCAGAAAAATCGGCCTCCAGATACGGACCAAGATGCAGTTTTAATCGATTGTCAAACCATCGCCAGCAATAAAAGGCTCCCCATCCGCCTGTAGCGCCAAAACTATAGATGACATTACTTCGGGCTGAACTGGTCTGACTCATGCCGCGTAAATCAAGACGCCCTACATGCGCCCAGTTTGCCAATCGGCCCGTGCGACCCAGACGTGTGTCCTGTCGGAATGGCTGCCACCACTCGTTTCCGATACCCAGTTGCATACCGCGGTACGCTAACGGACTGAGATAGGTGTCCAACTGGTAGTTCCAGCCGAACCGCAGTTTGAGTACGTTAGTATGGTCAACACTTTCCTGTGCTCTCATCAGCACTGGAAAACATAGTAGCACAATCCCTATGTAAATAAATCTTTTCAACTCTCAACTCTCAATTATCAACTTTCTGTCCCCGTTCTCCTGTGGAACAATCCGTATGTAAACCGTATCGTCCGGCAGAAGTGGTTCAATCATCTCCGGCCATTCGATGAAGCAGTAGTTGCCCGAATAGAGATATTCCTCCGCTCCGAAATCCATCGCCTCGCGGATATCCTTAAGCCGATAGCAATCGAAATGATACACCTCGCCACGATAGGGTCGTTCAACATCATACACATTGACGATGGCAAAAGTGGGACTGTTCACCACATCGACCGTACCCATCTCCTCACACAACTTTTTGATAAAGGTCGTCTTGCCGGCACCCATCTGTCCGTCAAAGGCAAGGACTCGATGTGGTTCAACCGCTCGAAGAATTTCCAGTGCGCTCACCTCCTCGCCGCGCTCGTTGAGCAATTCCAGTGTGTCGGACTGCTCAGAAGTACCTTTTTTTATCGTATAAACACTCATGTTCTTGCTTTTCACGCTATTCTCAGCGCGTTATTTTGGCCTGTAATTGCTCGTAAATCGCTGAACCTCTGGACTTTCCGAGCAATTCCTTCATTTCTTCCTTACTTGCCATTCCAGCGCGTTTCACAGAGCCGAAATGTGTTAGTATCTTATGCTTCGTTGCTTCTCCAACTCCCTGAATATCATCGAGTTGACTATGAATCTGCGCCTTACTTCGCTTCGCTTTATGGAAGGTGATGGCGAATCGATGCACCTCATCCTGTATATTCGTCAGCAGACGGAATACCTCGCTCGTCACAGGCATGCTGATTTCTTTCGGAGGAAATCCATAGAGCAACGTCTGGGTTCTATGCTTGTCATTTTTCTTCAGACCCGCAATTGGAATGTTCAGACCTAACTGGTCCTCCACCGCCTCGCGGATGGCATGCATCTGTCCGAGTCCTCCATCCGCAATGATGAGGTCCGGCATCTGTCCTCCTTCGTCTATCAAATGTTGGTAGCGCCGACGAACTACTTCGCGCATACTGGCATAGTCATCCGCGCCCTCAACAGTCTTGATATCAAATTTCTTGTAGTCACTCTTGCTGGGTTTTGCCATCCGATAGACTACACAACCTGCTACAGCGTTCGTTCCTTGTATGTTGGAGTTATCGAAGCAGTCAATCCATCGGGGCAGAGTAGGCAAGTCCATCATTTGCTGCAGTTCCGTGAGGATGCGTACTCCGCGTTGCTCAGGGTTGAGTTTGTCTTCCTGCTTGAGGCGGTCTAATTTATACTGCCTTACATTCTGCATCGCCAGGTCCAGCAGTTTCTTCTTATCGCCGCTAAGGGCTATATACACATGCAGCGAATCATCAAAAACATCCGGAATGAACGGGACAATCACGTCTTTTGTATTACTCTCCAATTGATGCCGCAACTCCATCATACCGAGTGCCAGAACCTCTTCTTTCTCTTCCTCCATCTTACGGCGGTATTCAATTGTCTGGCCTTGCACTATACTGCCGTTATGTACATGCAGCATGGATATATAGACGCGGTCATCCTGTTCGTCGTAACCGAATACATCTACATCTTTCGCCGATGAATTCGTGATAATCGTCTTACTCCTAAATTGCTCCAGCAGTTCTATCTTACGCTTTATCTCCGCCGCCTCTTCATATTTCATTTCTGCCGCTTTCACCGACATTTCTTCCTCAAGCTGCTTGCCTATCTCGTGCGCATCGCCCTTAATCAGTTTGCGTGCCTGGTCTATCCATTCCTGATAGTGCTCAACCCCTTTGCCCTCACAAATGCCACAGCAGTTCTTCAGATGGTATTTGAGGCACACTCGCATCTTCTTTTTTTCGATGGAATCAGGAGAAATTGGAATATTGCAAGTACGTATCGGATAGAGTTTGTGTATCAGTTCAAGCACCATCTCAACGGTATAGCCAAAACTGTATGGTCCATAGTACTCACCTGTCTTTTTATTTATAGTGCGGGTTTTGAAGATACGTGGATAAGGCTCTCGTGTGATGCAAATACTCGGATAAGACTTGCCGTCTTTGAGAAGAATGTTATATCGCGGCTGATACTCCTTAATCAGGTTATTCTCCAGCAAAAATGCATCCTGCTCATTCTCCACCACCACATATCGGATGTCAGCGATATGAGCCACTAATTGTCGCGTCTTACTCGACTGATGGTCTTTGTTGAAATAGCTGTTAACACGCCGATGCAAGTTTTTGGCTTTACCGACGTATATTATCTGACCATCCTTATCGAAGTATTGGTACACACCCGGACTATCCGGTATGCGTTTCAGCAACAGGGCAATATGTTCATCCTTCCCCTTCACGTAGCTCTTTACTCATCAACTTCTATACCGAACAGGCAATCAATATTCACTCCTTTGTCTGCTAAAAATGAACGGCCGTTTAATCCCTCCAACTCGATGATACAATTCACATAGATCTTCGTAACTCCCAATTTGCGCACCAGTTCTACCGCTGCAGCCATTGAACCACCCGTAGCCAAGATGTCATCGTGGATAAGTACTACATCATTAGGAGTCAATGCATCTTTATGTATCTGAATCGTATCAACTCCATATTCTTTGGCATAACTTACCTCAACGGTTTCTGCAGGCAACTTGCCCGGCTTGCGGATAGGCACAAAACCAGCGCCAATCTCCATTGCTACTGCCGGAGCCAAGATGAATCCACGAGATTCGATACCTACGATTTTCGTAATACCGAGATCTTTGTACCTTCTCACCATCTCATCCCGCATCCAGCGCAGACCTTCCGGATTATCCAGTGCGGTCGTGATATCCTTAAACTGAATGCCCTTAATTGGAAAATCAGGCACGTTACGAACCAATGCTTTTACTTCTTCTGCTGTCATAATATTGTATTTATTTTATGTTCCACGTGAAACAATATTGGTAGTTTGCTTTGCAAACTAAATTACACTCATCTTCCCATTAAAACGAGCAAAACACTTATATCATTAGGGCTCACACCGGGTATGCGTTGCGCCTCTCCGATGGACTTTGGGCGAATACGACTTAGTTTCTGTCGCGCCTCAGTACTCAAACTCTGCACTTCCTCATAGTTGAAGTTATCGGCGATGCGTATTTGGTCTAATCGTTGCAGCTTGGCGGCCTCTGTCTGTTCGCGCTTGATATAGCCGGCATACTTGATTTGTATCTCACAACTCTCTATGATTTCTTCGGTTAATCCGACCATTCTTGCTTTCAGTTCGGGTAGTACTTCAGCAAGCCCATTAATAGTTACTTGCGGACGGAGAATAAGATCACTTGCTTTGCATCCCTCATGCAGCGGAGTGCTACCAATTGACTCAAGCCAACCGTCGATGCTGCCTTTGCGCACAGTTGTTTGTTGTAGATACCCGATGAAATCAGCGCAGCTTGCCTGCTTTCGGCAGAATAAATCATACCGGCTTTTATCTGCCAGTCCCATCTCATAACTCCGTTTGGTCAGTCGCTCATCCGCATTGTCCTGCCGTAGCAGAATGCGATACTCGGCGCGAGAGGTAAACATCCGGTAGGGTTCATCTACACCTTTGTTTACAAGGTCGTCTATCAGTACGCCTATATAACTCTCGTCTCTACCCATTGTGAGCGGAGCTCCGCCATGCACATTGACATGTGCATTCACGCCTGCTACCAGTCCTTGTCCTGCAGCTTCTTCATAACCCGTGGTGCCGTTAATCTGTCCGGCGAAAAACAGATTGCTAATCTGCTTGGTCTCCAGGGTGTGATGCAGTTGCGTCGGGTCGAAGAAGTCATACTCGATTGCGTAGCCCGGTCGATAGAGTACTATATCTTCCAGTCCTTTTACGGTGCGCAACCCCGCCAGTTGTACTTGCCATGGCAGACTGCTTGAGAATCCGTTTACATAATACTCATTGCTATCCACTCCTTCCGGCTCAAGAAATAACTGGTGAGCTTCTTTGTCGGCAAACGTAACGATTTTCGTCTCTATGCTCGGGCAATACCGTGGTCCTATACTCTTAATTTGTCCGTTGAAAAGGGGAGAATCTGCCAAGCCTGCACGGAGCGCCTCGTGTGTCTGTGTGTTGGTATAAGTAATCCAGCAAGGCATTTGTTTGAGTTCTCTATGCACGGTGTCCAGATATGAGAATTGATGCCAGTTGTTATCTCCATCCTGCCGTGTCATCTGGTCAAAATGGATAGAGCGTGCATCTACGCGCGCCGGCGTTCCGGTTTTCATTCGATCGCTTTTAAAGCCAAGCGACACTAACTGCTCAGTCAATCCATGAGAAGCAGGCTCAGATGTACGACCGCCGGGTATCTGTGTCTTGCCGCAGTGCATCAGTCCGTTAAGGAAAGTGCCGTTGGTCAGCACTACTGCCTGCGCTTCCATCTCGATGCCTAACATAGTGCGTACACCGCACACCTTATTATCTTTGATAATAAGACTCGTTACGATATCTTGCCATAGATACAGATTGTCGGTATGCGAGAGCACTTTAATCCATTCTTCAATGAATCGTTTCCGGTCGCTCTGGCTGCGCGGACTCCACATGGCCGGACCTTTACTCTGGTTTAGCAGGCGGAACTGAATAGCGCTACTGTCTGTGACGATACCCATTTGCCCGCCAAGTGCATCTATCTCACGCACGATTTGCCCTTTGGCGATGCCTCCCACCGCGGGATTGCAACTCATCTGGGCAATCTTGTTCATGTCCATAGTGATGAGCAGTGTCTTACTACCCATCCGTGCAGCAGCACTTGCCGCTTCGCATCCTGCGTGGCCCGCACCTACTACTATCACATCGTATTTAAAATCCATTTCTATCGTCTTCGTCCTATCGTTTTCGTCCGATGGCTCCATCGCCATTGACCGCTGTATGTGCCGCTATGTATAGTCCTTACTTGTGGCTGAAAGGCGTTCTCCAGATGATTTCTGTAAGTTACCTCTCCGCTCGTGGGGTTGACCAATATGCCGATGATATCAAACCGTGGTTGTTTCTCTATCTTGCGATATTTTATATAGGCATTAGCAGCCGAAACGATGCGTCTTCTCTTGATTTCATCGACATTTTCTTCGGGCATTCTGTCACCAAAAGTAGAGGTGCGTGCTTTCACTTCCACAAACACTATCTCCTTGCTGTTTTCTGCTATCAAATCAACCTCCAGATGCCCCATACGCCAGTTATGCTCAATCACTTTATATCCCTTTTTCTCGAGCATCTGTGTGGCCTCCGTTTCGCCGATGATTCCTATAGGATTAGTGACAAACATACTAACTCAACTGCTCCATGCGCGCCGCATCCAGCCGCAGCAGGATGAACAGCAACAAAGTGAATCCCCATAACGAACTACCTCCATAACTGAAGAACGGAAGCGGAATGCCGATGACGGGCAGCAATCCGAGCACCATACCTACATTGATAGTCAGGTGGAATAGGAAAATGCTCGCAACAGAATAGGCGTATATGCGCGTGAACGTGCTTCGCTGACGCTCGGCTATCTCAATGAGTCGCAGGATAAACACCAGATATAGCAGCAGTACACCGACCGAACCTACAAATCCCCATTCCTCTCCAACAGTACAGAATATAAAATCCGTATCCTGCTCCGGCACGAATTGCAGTTTGGTCTGCGTGCCGTTGAGGTATCCTTTGCCTAAGAATCGTCCTGAACCGATGGCAATACGTGCCTGGTTGACGTTGTAGCCTGCGCCTGCGGGATCTTCTTTCATACCCAGCAGAACCTCTATACGGATACGCTGGTGTGGTTGCAGTACTTTGGTGAACACGAAATCGCAGGCATGTGTATAGCCGATGCAGAAGAGGGTAAACAACGCCACA
Organism: uncultured Bacteroidales bacterium; assembly: GCA_900317345.1. GTDB lineage: Bacteria > Bacteroidota > Bacteroidia > Bacteroidales > Paludibacteraceae > Colicola. The sequence goes on from ONGK01000015.1 coordinate 10,865, forward strand.
AGAATCAGCATATATTTGCGCCAATAGATGCTGACGAAGATGTTATATAGCGCAAGCGCGATGACCACGCCCATTGACACCCAGTTGAACGGCACGTCCACCCAGATGCTGACAATCAAAGCAATGCCGTACACTACAGCTACACTACCGACCAATATCAGCGCTTGCCAGCGCATATAATGCTCTTTGCAGATGAAGAATATCTCTACTGCGGCTAACAAAAGCATACAAGTTAATATACCTACACTGCCACTACCTAAAGGCAGAGGAATGGCGCCAAAACGAATACTGATGATAAACAACGCCACCGCTGCTACTCCCATCCACAGCACGTAGCCGCTCATGCCCTGCCGATAGAATACCAGCAGGAATGCGGCAAAGACGAGTGCCGAACCGGTCTCTTTCTGCAGCACCATGATGATGATTGCCGGTACGCCGATGAGCACAAAAGGTACGATGAGATCTCGCCAACTGCGTATTTTATATTCGTATCGGCCCATATACTTGGCAACCGCCAGAGCCACAATACACTTGGCAAATTCGGCAGGCTGCAAACTGACAGGACCCAAGGATATCCAACTCAACGATCCCTTGATATCATGCGCAAGGAAAGGTGTGACTAACAGCAGCAGAAGCATCAAACCGTAGGCTATATACGCCAGCACATCGTAGGTCTTGTAATCGATGAGTAATAGCACCCCTCCTAAAAACAACGAACCAAGTATCCAAGTGAACTGTTTTCCGGCGCGGTTGGAGAAATCGAAGATGCTTGTCTGGTCAAAGGTATAACTGGCACCATAGATGTTAAGCCAGCCGAAGAATACCAAGGCCAGAAAAAGTCCGATTGTCAGCCAATCGACCGATTGCAATATGTTACCATTTCTTGACGCTCTCATTGAGTACTGTGCTTGCTATGCGGTTACGTAAATCCTTGCGTTTCACTTCGCCTGTCAGGTATTGCTCCATCATCATCGAGGCAACCGGACAAGCCCATGTGGCGCCAAAGCCTGCATTCTCCACCACAACGGCAACGGCTATCTGCGGATCTTCCACCGGTGCAAAGCCGATGAAAATGGCATGGTCTCGTCCGTGCGGGTTCTGCACGGTTCCGGTTTTGCCCGCCATATGCAGGGAATCCACGGCGAAATGCCGTCCAGTGCCATACACCATCACGCGGTGCATACCATCTTTGACGGCATCGAAATGTCTCTTCTTTATATCCAACTGATGCCGATGCGTCAGCATGGAGTCGTTTTTATTCAGATGCGGCGTGATATAATAGCCGTCATTGGCGATGGTTGCTGCTTGGTTGGCCAGTTGTAAGGGCGTAACTAGAATCTCTCCTTGGCCGATACTGAGCGAACGGATAGTGATGGCTTTCCAGCCTGTCTTGCCATAGAACTTGTCATAAAACGCTGTGCTTGGAATACTGCCGGATGATTGTTCATTCAGGTCGGAGTCTGCAAATCGCTGTCCCAGGCCGAAGGACATCACCGCCTCTCGCCATAGTTCATAGCGATGACGGAAATCCTCATTTTCCTTGCCGTAGCCGTCTTTCTGCAGCAAATCACGGAAAGCGCACCAGAAATAGGGGTTGCAGCTCTGCTCAATGGCTCTATCCAGTGCTACCGGTGAGCCGTGGTGGTGCGTACATTTGATAGGTGTGCTGCCCGGTCCGGAACAGGGATAGAGGGTGTTCGGCGTGATTGCGCCTTGCTCAAGGCATACCAGCGATTGGATGGTCTTGAAGGTAGAGCCGGGTGAATAAGTGGCTTGCGTAGCGCGGTTCATCAGCGGTTTTGTCGGGTCATTGAGCAGCATGTTATAGTTCTTGCTACGCTCTTTACCGACCAGCACTTTGGGATTCCAGCTCGGGTTAGACACCATTGCCAAAATCTCGCCTGTTTTAGGTTCGATAGCCACTGCACTTCCGATTTTCCCGCTCAACAGTTCCTCCGCCAGCATCTGCAATTGGATGTCAAGGGTGGTGTAGAGGTCTGTGCCGGCTATAGCAATCCGGTCCAGTTCGCCGTCTTGGTAACTGCCTTGAATACGCCCTTTCACGTCGCGCATGAGCACTTCCATACCTTTCTCGCCACGCAACTGCTTCTCGTAGGTTCGTTCAAGTCCATCGCGACCGGAGTAGTCGCCGCGGGCATAATAATCATCCCTGTCTATATCGTTCTGGTTCACCTCTCCGACGCTTCCCAACACATGGGCTGCGGCCTTATATGTGTAGTCACGGAGCGTGCGTTTCTGAATCTGAATGCCCGGAAAGAGGAAGAGCGATTCTTGGAGCGTTGCGATGTCTTCTTTCTTGAGTTGGCTCATGAAGACCTGTGGCGTCCAGCGGGAGTAACCGCGGTTCTTACGTTTGTCTTTTATCTCCGCAATACGTTGGTCAAACTCAGCGCGAGTGATAGAGAGGCTTTGACAGAAAGCTAAAGTATCCCAATCGTCTTTCATGTCACGCATCGTCATCGAGATTTCGTAGATAGGTTGGTTAAAAACCAGCAACTCACCATTACGATCATAAATCAGTCCGCGAGACGGATAGACGGTCTGCTTGACCAATGCGTTGTTGTCCGCTTGGTCTTTAGTAGATTGATCGATGATTTGAAGGTAGAAAAGCCGAAGTATATACACCAATACCACACCAATGGCGATTCCACTGATGACGAATCGACGTTTATAATTCGGGTCATTAATCATCTGTATTTCAAGATATTATATCCAATAATAACAACGGTGGTAATGATGCCACTAACAATTGTCTCCAGTAGCACAAAGCCCATATGCTGCCAACTCCATGCGGCGAGCAGGAAGACCGTCAAGTGATGTATGAGCACCATAGTTAGCACATATCTAAAGAGTTGCTCCATGCCGATAGCCCGCAGGCTCATCTGCTCTTTGAGGCGATCTTTATCATTCACAATGGAACCTATCAGGTAGGGGCGAATGAACATAATTAGGATACATGCGGCCATATGTACACCGAGAGAATTGCAAAATACATCCATGACGAGTCCAACGAGAGCGCCAACCAACATTTCTACAATGTTCGGCAAGTTGATTGGCATCATCAGCAAACAGAGAATATAGATGTATGGATGACACACTCCCCACAACTGCAACTGGTCAAACAAGAGCACCTGCAGCAGCATCACAATGATATATCGCACAAATTGCTTACTCCAATCCATTCGTCAGCTCCTCCAGTTCGTTCTGTGCAGTATTTTGCACAACCTCCACATATTTCAACCGCTTGAAATTAGTGTATAGCCGTATCCGTATAGTAAAATACGAGGCTCCTTCCTTCAAATAGCAACTTTCCACGATTCCAACGGGAACTCCTTCTGGGAAAACAGGACTTAAACCGCTTGTGACTATCGTGTCTCCTTCGTTGACAACCATGTGCGCTGCGACATCCGCAAGTTGTGCGAACCGCGAATCTTTTCCATCCCACTGCAGCGTGGCAATATAATCATTTTTGGCAAAGCGGCAGCTGAGATTTGTCTGGGTATTGATGACGGGGAGCACGACACTATAGTTACGTCCCACGGTGCGCACAATACCCACCACACCTTCGGCGTTACGCACGCCTTGCCCGCGTTTGATTCCGTCGTCGCTACCGCGATTTATGGTCAGATAGTTGTGCAATCCGTCCGTCGTCATTTGTACCACTTTCGCGGGCATGACATGGATAGATTCGCCAATTTGCTCCAATTCCATCGAATAAATATAGTTGCGCAACGCCGTATTTTCCTCCACCAGTTGCTCATTGAGGCTGCGTAAGCGGAAATAGCTGCGCACCTCGTTCACTTGTTCGTTCTGCCATGCCACGGCATCATTAGCCGTACTCAGTATGCTGCTCCTCGGATACGGATTATTGAAAATAATCAGCAAAAACGCAGCAACTTCCAAGGCGATGAAGACAAGGAAGTTGCTATAACGCAGCAGTATTTTAAGCAGATTCTGCATAAGCGCTAATCAGCTTAGCGAAGCAGGAATCCGAAGTTGTTCACGTTCTTCAGGGCTACGCCTGTTCCGCGCGCCACGGAGTGCAACGGATCATCAGCCACATGGAACGGAATGGTGATTTTATCCGTTAGACGGCGTGCCAGACCATGTAGCAGGGCACCACCACCGGTGAGGTAGATACCGCGTTTCACGATATCGGAGTACAACTCAGGCGGCGTGGTCTCGAGCGCTTGAAGGATAGCACCTTCAATCTTGCTCACACTCTTCTCGAGGCAATGGGCAATCTCCTGATAGCTCACAGGAACGGACATAGGCAGCGCGGTCACTTTGTTCGGACCTACCACAATGAAGTCCTCAGGCGCGTCTTCCAACTCCGGTAGAGCCGAACCTACCTGAATCTTGATACGCTCAGCTGTCGGCTCGTCGATACGCAGGTTGTGCATACGACCCATATACTCGATGATATCCTGGTTGAAATCATCGCCGGCAATCTTGATAGACTTGTTGCTGACGATTCCACCGAGAGAAATAACAGCAATCTCTGTTGTACCGCCACCGATATCTACAATCATACAGCCCTCGGGACTCTCTACATCCAGACCGATACCGATAGCTGCGGCCATAGGCTCGTAAATCATGTAAATGTCACGGCCACCGGCATGCTCAGAGCTGTCACGCACGGCACGTATCTCGACTTCCGTTGAACCCGAAGGAATACATACCACCATGCGGATGGAGGGGGTGAACAGGCGGGCCTGCTTCGGAATCATCTTAATCATGCCGCGAATCATCATCTCGCATGCATAGAAATCGGCGATTACGCCGTCACGCAACGGACGGACGGTTTTAATCATGCTACCGCCTTTACCAATCATCTGTTGCGCCTTTCGGCCGACGGCAACCATTTTGTTGTCCGCCATGGAAATAGCCACCACGGAAGGCTCGTCCACCACAATCTTATCATCGCACATGATGATGGTGTTCGCCGTACCAAGGTCAATGGCAATCTCCTGTGTAAAAGAAAAAAGTCCCATAAGTATATTTACGATTTAATCATTTACAAAACACTAAACAATAGAACACAATAACGCATTCTATAAAATTCCGTGCAAAGGTACAACAATTTTTGCATATATGCAAGTTTTTGAGTATTTTTTTGTGATTTCTTCTCTCAAGCACGAGGTAATGGGTCATGAGGGAAGGTTAGTCAGTGGTACTGAGAGAGAGGATGGCAATGGAGAAACAAGAGAAAAGAACGTAGTATAGAATGACCATAGCGAAGCTGACGGAGACTTGCATTGTACTGCCCGGCAAACTCTCTATCCATTCGACGGAATGGTTCATAAGCCATGCGAGCGCCCAAGTGATTTTACCCACAAGAAGCCCGATGCACGAACCGCCGAGCGCGATAGAAATCAGTCCAAATGGCACCAAAAACGTGGCTATGGGGAGCACGATAAGGTTGGTAAGCAGGAAATAGGAACTGACTTGCCCGAAATAATACATAGTGAGCGGCAAAGTGCCCAATTGGGCAGCAATGGAGATAATAACTGTTCCGGCCACCCAAGCCGCAGCTTTGCTTGCTATACTGCCTTTCCACAACAGGCGATGCAGGCGTTTTTCGCAGATGCCAGCCATCACTACTATCGCCGCCGTGGCCGTGAAACTCAATTGAAAACTGACGCTCCAGAGATCAGTTGGCCGTACGATAAGAATAAGAACGGCTGCGGCCGCTATGGTGTTGAGAGAGAGCGCCTGGCGATACATCATCCGTCCGATTTCAAAGATAGTAACCATCACCACTGCCCGGACCACGGAAGGCGTCAATCCAGTCAACCATGCATAACACCACATGACTGCTATGATTAGCAGACCCATTGTCCATAGTCCTGCGCGGTTCTCATAACGCGGTTTGAACCGTCCTCCGAGCGTGAGCAGCCATACCAGCACGCCGTAGATGATACCAGTATGCAAACCGCTTACCGCCAGCACGTGTGCCGCTCCGGATGCTTGGAAATGCCGCCTCAAAGATTCATCTAAATCTTTCTTATAGCCCAATGTCAATGCTCCGACAGTAGCCAGTTCATCGCCGGTAATCCCAGACGCAGCCAAGCGGCCGTACAGCCGTTCTTGCATGGCATTGGGTGCTTTCCATGACGAGGAATAGCGGTCCGGACGAGGTACAAAAAGCAGTATTGCCGCCACCAAAGGTAGCAGCAATACAACCATCGGATATGCTTTCAGTCGGTTATTCATCGAATCACGTATTAATCACATGTTAATCACGTGTTAATAGCCTATTACGCATCCTTGGCAAGCCTTATTTTTACAGGGTCCGCAAAGGATTTATGGTTGACTACTCTTTCATTCGTTTAATGGCTTCTTCTGGATCCGCCGCTCCGAATACGGCACTGCCGGCGACGAGCACATCTGCTCCGGCAGCAAAGAGTTCATGCGCATTATTCACATTCACACCTCCGTCAATCTCGATAAGCGTCTTCAATCCTCTCTTGTCAATTTCGGCGCGTATGAAACGAATTTTATCCATCGTCTCCGGAATAAATTTCTGTCCTCCGAAGCCCGCGAAGACAGACATTAAAAGCACCATATCTACCTTCTCAAGATACGGGACGAGGCGTTTCACATCAATATCGGGGTTGATGGTGAGACATGTACGGACCTTTTTTGCTTTGATGAGTTCGAGTATGGGCAGTGGGTCCTCAACCGCTTCCAGATGGAATCCGACAGACCATGCTCCGGCATCACAGAAACGCTCAACATACTTCTCGGGATGAACAATCATCAGATGGACGTCCAGCGGCTTGGTACAATATTTGCGCATAGGCTCCATGAGGGGGAATCCGAAGGATATATTCGGCACGAAGACACCGTCCATCACGTCCACATGCAGCCAATCCGCTTCGCTGCGGTTAATCATTTCTAAGTCCTGTGCCAGATGACCAAAGTCAGCAGACAAAACACTCGGAGCAATCAGTTTCATTATGATTTAAAATTTGCAATTCACGATTTATTAACAAGCTTATATCCTTTGTATCGAACGGCAATAATCTGATATCCGGCAGGTGTCAGGAAACGTCGTAGATGATTGATGTATACGCCTAAGGAACGAGCAGTGAATGCATTGTCCGCCTTCCATAGCGCACTCAAAATCTTATGCCGATCGACTACTTCTCCTTCATGGCGGCATAGCATCAGCAGGAGGTCGCTTTCGCGAGAGGACATATGCTCTTTATCAAAAGTCTGGTGGGCGGCATCGAAGAAATGTCCGTTGAGTTCGAACATTTTCTGCTTACTTTCCTCAAGTGCCCGTACACGTCGGAGGATAGCCTCAATCCGGCAAATGAGAATGTCCATTGAGAAGGGTTTGGTCTGGTAGTCGTCAGCCCCAAGTTGGAAGGCACGCATCTGGTCTTCCCGATCGCTACGCGTGGTGAGCACGATAAGAGGTATAGCCGGTTCGCGGTGGCGGATATCCTTGAGCAAGTCATATCCATTCATTCCGATGCCCTGCAACTCCATCATCACCACATCCCAATGTCCATCAGAGAGCGCATCCAAACCGGCTTTTCCCTGCGGCACCGCCTGCGCGATGTAACCACGGCTGCTGAGATAGTCGCTGAGAACGGTAGAAAGGCTGATGTCGCCGTCTATGATGAGGATTTTCGCGGTCATATACTTAAAATCGCTGCAAAGATACGAAAATATTTGCATATATCAAAATATTTTTGTAATTTTGCGGCGCAAAATTGAAAAAAAACAAGTATGACGAAACAAGAGAAACGTGACTATTTGTATATGCGCATGGCGCGCACATGGGCGGAGAATAGTTACTGCGTACGTCGCAAAGTAGGAGCTCTGTTAGTGAAAAACCAGATGATAATTTCCGATGGCTATAACGGCACACCATCGGGCTTTGAAAACATATGCGAGGACGAGAATAATGTATCCAAACCGTATGTCCTTCACGCTGAGGCGAACGCACTGACAAAAGTGGCTCGGTCGAACAACAGCTCTGACGGCGCGACGCTCTATGTGACAGCGAGCCCTTGCTTAGAGTGCTCCAAACTGATTATTCAGTCCGGCATCAAACGTGTGGTGTACGGCGAGGAATATCGCATCATGGATGGCGTGGAGCTGCTAAAGAGAGCGGGAGTGGAAGTTGTATTTTTGAATGATTCCGAAAATTAAGAATTGAGAAAATAAATGAGAAGATATCTTTATCCTATTATATTTATCCTCGCGGGGGTTGTTACGGGGATTTCCATTGGGGTTATTGTCAGCCAAAAGGCAAATGCGCAACGCATTGTATATCAGAATGGAAGCTGGCATATAGAGCAATCAAAAGTGGACCGGTTGCTATACCTCATGCAGAACGCATATGTGGACAGTTTGGATGTGGATAGCATGACCGATGAGGTGATGAGTGAGTTGGTACAAAAACTGGATCCTCATAGTGCTTACATCCCCAAAAAAGATCTTGAGTTAGTGAACTCTGAACTGGCCGGTTCATTCTCTGGCATCGGTGTTCAGTTCACTATTCAACAAGACACCGTTCGCATCGTAGCGGTCATTGCCGGCGGTCCGAGCGAAGGCGTTGGCGTTCTGGCGGGTGACAAACTGGTGACGGTAGATGACTCGACGTTTGTTGGTAAGAAAATCAACAATGAGAAAGTGATGCGCACTCTTCGCGGCGAGAAAGGCACGCAGGTCAAATTAGGCATCCTTCGTTCAGGAACGCCAGAGATGCTCTATTATACTGTCACGCGCGGAGATATCCCCGTAAACTCGGTAGATGCGAAGTTTATTATTAAAGGGGACTATGGACAACAGATAGGATTCATACGCGTGAATAAGTTCAGCGAGACGACCTACAAAGAGTTTATCTCTGCGCTGGCTGAACTCTATTCGAAAGGTGCAACCCGCTTCATCATCGACCTTCGCGAGAATAGCGGCGGCTACATGGAGCAGGCTATCCGTATGGCGAATGAGTTTCTTCAACGCGGCGACCTCATCGTTTATTCGGAAGGTCGCGCCTACCCACGTTATGAGGCAGCAGCCAACGGCGGCGGACGATTCAAAGATGTGCCGTTAGTGGTGCTGATAGACAATTTCTCTGCCTCCGCGAGTGAGATTTTCGCCGGGGCGATGCAGGATAACGACCGCGCGACTATCATCGGTCGCCGTTCTTTCGGCAAAGGACTTGTTCAACAACAGATGGCGTTTGAGGATGGTAGCGCAGTTCGTCTGACGGTGGCACGCTATTACACGCCATCGGGCCGGTGCATCCAGAAACCGTATACTTTGGGCGACCAAGAGGACTATGAGAAAGACCTGCTGGAGCGCTGGGAGCACGGTGAACTCTATTCGGCAGATTCGATTCATTTGAAGGATTCGACGGTGTATTACACAAAGTCAGGCCGTAAGATGTACGGCGGCGGTGGAATCATGCCGGATATATTTGTTGGCCGCGACACAACACTCAACACACCTTGGTATAACCGCTGCGTGAATATGGCGTACACCTACCAGTTTGCGTACAAATATACGGACGAGCACCGCAAACAGCTCAATAAATACAAGGACTGGCAGAGCCTGGAGAAATATCTTCTAAGTCAGAATATATTGCGTGAGTTTGTGGCATTCGCCAAAGAGAAAGGCATCGAACCCAATGAGGCACAGATACAAAAATCGCGCCCATTGATGACGCGACTTTTGAATGCCTATATCGTTCGAAATATCTTAGGCGATGAAGGTTTCTTCCCGCTTTTCGAGCGCGACGATGAAATCACTAAAACTGCCGTAGAGCAGCTAACACATAGCGATAGAACTTCTGCACAGTAGCGATATTCACTCGCTCGTCCGGACTATGCGGATGCTCGATGGTCGGTCCGAAGGAAATCATTTCCATATTCGGATAGTTCGAGCCGATGATACCGCACTCGAGTCCGGCATGGATAGTGACGATACGAGGAGAGTTGCCAAACTCTTTCTCGTACGTTTCTTTCATGGCCTTTAGCAAGTTGCTCTTAAAGTTCGGTTGCCATCCGGGGTACGCCCCGCTGAACTGCACATCTGCGCCGGCAAGTGAGAAAGCGGACTGAATAACCGAAGCGAGTTCCTCCTTACGGCTCTCTACGTTCGAGCGGGCGAGACAAATAACTTTGACTTGGTTGTCTTTAGTCTCGATGATAGCGAGGTTATTACTGGTCTCTACAATATCCGGCATTTGAGGTATCATTCGATAGACACCGTGCGGGCAGAGCGTGACAGCATGAATGAGGAAGTCCTGCACATCCTCCGGCATCTCTGTCTTCGGGCACTCCACCTCTTTTCCTTTGAATGTCAAATCGGTCTCAACTCCGTCATACTCACGCAGCCAGAGGTCCTCGTAGCGGTCCACCAGGTCCTGTACGTCCTGATAGCTCTCTTCGGGAATAGTGATGACGGCGGCCGCTTCGCGTGGTATGGAGTTGCGCAACGAGCCTCCTTCTACGTATGCCAGCCGTGCCTCGTAGTTAGCGACTGCATCCTTCAAGAAGCGGAAGAGCAACTTGATAGCGTTCGCGCGCTGGAGATGGATATCGCAACCGGAGTGACCTCCCTTGCAGCCTTTGACCTCCACGCGAAGAGCGATATCGCCTTCCTCCGTGTCCACCGGCTGATAGTCAAACGTGGCCTCTGCATCAATACCACCTGCGCAACCTACGTAAAGTTCTCCCTCAGTTTCGGAATCGAGATTGAGTAGGTATTTGCCTTGTAGCCATCCTCCTTTGAGGTCATTAGCTCCGTACATACCTGTCTCCTCATCGATGGTGAAGAGCGCCTCCAGCGGTGGATGAACAGCATTCTTGTCTGCCAAAATAGCCATCGCCGTTGCCACACCGATACCATTGTCCGCACCAAGCGTTGTGCCGTTGGCCGTCACCCATTCTCCATTGTCCTCAATATATGCCTCGATAGGGTCTTTCTCAAAATCAAACACCTTGTCGCTATTCTTCTGCGGTACCATGTCCATATGGCCCTGCAGAATAATTCCCGGGTGGTTTTCCATGCCTGCACTGGCCGGCTTACGAATGAGCACATTGCCGATTTCGTCTTGGAGTGTCTCCAAACCGAGCGACTTGCCGTAGTTCACGAGAAAGTCGGCTATCTCTTTTCGTTTTCCGCTGGGACGCGGAATTTGGGTAAGGCTGTAGAAACTGCTCCACAAACCTTGAGGTTCAAGATTTTTCATACTATTTATCGATTGTTAGTTCTCCGCATAAATCCATTCCAATCAACTTGCGCACGAGTTCGATATTACCTGGGTTCTCACCGAATAGGAGCATCATTTTCGTGAGCAATGCTTCGGTAGTGATATCGTACCCTGATAAAACACCTGCTTTCATTAAGTTAAGCGAGACGGCATACAATCCCATCTCAACGGAACCGGTGCTACATTGCGTCTTGTTAACAATAATGATGCCACGGTCCACGGCGGCCTTCAGTTCTCGGTACAACCATTTGTCGGTAGGCGCATTTCCGGCACCAAAGGTCTCCAGCACCACTCCTTTTAAACCGCGCGTACGCAATAGCGCGCGCACGACTGTTTGCTGAATACCCGGAAAGAGCTTGAGCACCGCTACATTGCAATCAAACTGCTTGTGCAGTTTCAAGGGTTTTGACAGGTCATTATAGCGCACTAAATGAGGCAGATATGTGATATGCACGCCCGCTTTTGCCAAGGCGGGATAGTTATAACTATTGAACGCCGAGAAATGCTCCGCATTACGCTTTGTTGTACGGTTTGCCCGGAATAGGCGATCCTCAAAATATATCGTCACTTCCGGCACAATAGGATTACCATCTTCATCTTTTGCCGCTGCAATCTCGATAGCCGTCAGCAGGTTCTCTTTGGCATCGCTTCGAAGCACACCGACGGGCAATTGGCTACCCGTGAAAACGACAGGTTTACCGAGATTCTCCAGCATGAAACTGAGAGCCGATGCTGAATAGGACATTGTGTCTGTACCATGAAGGATAACAAAGCCATCGTAGGCAGAGTAGTTGTCATAGACGATCTGCGCCATACGCACCCAGCAGTCAGGATTGATATCCGATGAGTCAATAAGCGGCGTAAACGCCTGAATATCCACCTGCACGGAGCCTTCAAACAGCTCAGGCATATAGGCTTTGAACGTCTCCATATCCGCCGGCACCAAGGCATGCGATGAGGCATCGCGAACCATGGTGATAGTTCCACCCGTGGATATCAAAAGAACCTTGTTCATAATTCATAAACTTTTGCGGGTGCAAAAGTACACAAAAAAAATGATATATGCAAGGTTTTTTGAAAAAAATAATTCTATAAATAGACACCAACTCCGGCAGCAACATACTCCACATTCATCAAATGCGCCTTCATAGTAGCATGCACAAAGAGGTGATACGGGAGCCTATAACGCAGGTTGATTTGCGAGTATAACCATCCATCTGGGTCTCCTGCTCGTCCGCGGTTGATGATTTCGTATGGGTAGAAAATACCTTTGTTTGGCATGATTCCCTCATTCCACAGGGCATTATACGCCTCGGTATCTTTATCTGATACCTCGCGGTTTTTGACCGGGTCGTGCAGATAAACCCCTATGCTGAAACCGGCTGTGAAATGTCCAATGACGAATTCGGGTTGCACACTCACGCCTACTCGCCAACAATCGGCTTGTGTAGCGCCGGTCAGATATGTCTTTTGGAAATAGGTTGGATGATCGCAATAAGAGCCATCGTAGAACACATCGATGCCTCCGCCCAGGCGGAAAATACGATGCGCACGCCAATAGGCAGAAGCCTGAATAGTGGCACAGAAAAAGGCCATCTTGTCCCGATAATACACATGGCGCGCGCCTCCGGCGAAAGCCACCTCTATCTCACATTTCCTGGCGCGCAGTTTCTCAAGACTATATTCTTTGGTTGACTTCTCTTCATCCGATTTTTCGCCTTTTGGTTCCTCCGGGCGATAGGTCACATTCAACTCTCCGCAGAAGAGGTTATAACCGGAATTAGGCTGACGAATACTGCCGTTGCTCATATGATACCACCCCAACGCTGCTCCTAACGCCCAGCCGTTACGAATGGGGAAATTGAAGTATAGAGCTTCCGGTAAATAGAAATTAAAGACCGACCCGACCGCCTGATTGATATTATCCGCTCGCAGCACGTTTCCCTGCTGCTCCGGCGTGGCGGTGTTGTAGTATGTCTTGGTGATAAATGATGCTCCAATGCCCGGTCGGACACCTATCTCAAAATGCGGTCCCTTATAGAAAGGAATCTCCGCGAAGACATAAGGACTGATAGCGTGCCCCAGGAGATCATTTGGTCCGGTAGAAGTACAATCCAGTTTCCAGTAACTGAGCGCCACACCGAGCCGGGCATGATTCCATTCTCGCAAACTTTGCCAGTTCGGCGCAAAACTGACGGCAAACTCAGCACCGATAAACGGTCCGACCCATTGCCCTTTTTTCCCCACCGTAGCATCCACCTTGCCGTCAGGCATATTCATTCCCGCACGCATGGACAGGCGATAGTCAATATCCAGCGCCATGGTATGCATACAGGCGAATAATACTATGCACAAAAAGTATCTTCTCATTGTTTTCTCTGCAAAGGTACTACATTTAAATGATATATGCAAATATTCACATCTTTCGTATTCTTTTTCTTAAAAATCTCACATTTATTTGCTAAAATCAAAAAAAAGCAGTACCTTTGCACACAATTTCGGCAGCAAAGCTGCGTTTAAGCGCTAAATTATTAAATTGTTAAAGCATTAAATCGATAAAGCGTCATAATGAAAAATTTTGTAGAAGAACTACGATGGAGAGGCATGCTGCAGGATATCATGCCTGGTACGGAAGAACAACTGAACAAGGAGATGACTACCGCTTATGTAGGTATTGACCCAACGGCTGACAGCCTTCATATCGGTCACCTCTGCGGTATAATGATGCTACGGCACTTGCAGGCTTGCGGTCACAAACCTATAGCTCTCTTGGGAGGTGCTACTGGTATGATCGGCGACCCTTCAGGTAAGAGCGCCGAGCGCAATTTGCTGACCGAAGAGACACTCCGGCATAACGTACAATGCATCCGCGAGCAACTTGAACATTTCCTCGATTTCAACGGCACGGCACCCAATGCCGCCGAGTTGGTGAATAACTACGACTGGATGAAGGATTACACCTTCCTCGATTTCGCGCGTAACATCGGCAAACTGATTACCGTCAACTATATGATGGCAAAGGACAGCGTTAAGAAACGCTTCAACGGGGAGTTCAGCCAAGGTATGTCGTTCACCGAATTCACGTACCAACTGCTGCAAGGCTACGACTTCGTTTATCTGAACGAGCATAAGAACTGCAAGCTGCAGATGGGTGGTTCGGACCAATGGGGAAACATCACTACCGGTACGGAACTTATCAAAAAAATCACCGGCAACGAGGCCTATGCACTCACATGTCCGCTTATCACAAAAGCCGACGGCGGCAAGTTCGGCAAGACCGAGAGCGGCAATGTATGGCTGTCGAAAAAATATACCAGCCCCTACAAGTTCTTCCAGTTCTGGATGAACGTGAGCGACGATGACGCCAAGCGGTATATAAAGATTTTCACCAGCCTCAGCCACGAAGAAATAGATGCACTCATCGCCGAGCATGACGAGGCTCCGCATCTGCGCGTGCTGCAAAAACGCCTTGCCAAAGAGGTAACCACGATGGTTCACAGCGAAGCGGACTACAATGCCGCCGTCGAAGCGAGCAACATCCTCTTCGGCAACGCTACCGCCGAAGCGCTGCGCGCACTGGACGAAGAGACCTTCCTGCAGGTATTTGAGGGCGTGGAGCGCTATGAGATTTCGCTCGATGAACTCAAAGCCGGAATAGGTCCTCTTGACCTGCTGGCAGAGAAGACCAATATCTTCCCCTCAAAAGGCGAGGCACGGAAAATGATTCAAGCAAACGGCTTTAGCATGAACAAAGAGAAACTGACCGATCCTCAGTCTCCGATTACCGATGCAGCCCTGCTCAACGGCAAGTATATTTTGTTCCAAAAAGGCAAGAAAAACTACTATTTGGTAGTTGCAAAATAAAAAAAATGCAAAAAAGTACTGTAAAATTTTGTCAATTCAAAAAAAAGCAGTACCTTTGCAGCCCATTTCGTCTGAGTGGCGCGCATTTGTTTAGCCATTCGGGAGAAAGGAAACATATCGTGCCTCTGGCGATTGAAATAGGTTCGACCGAATAGTAGTATATGCCCGATGTGTCATTACTAATCCATAAAAATAGACATACATGGATTTGATTAAAGTAGCTGAGCAAGCATTTGCCAGTGAGAAGAAAGAGCTGCCCGCATTCAAGGCAGGCGATCAGATAACCATCGGTTATCGTATTAAAGAAGGTAACAAAGAGCGTGTACAGGAGTTCCGCGGTGATGTGATTTGCATCCACGGTAGCGGCGACAAGAAGCGCTTCACAGTTCGTAAGATGAGCGGCAACGTTGGCGTAGAGCGTATCTTCCCGATGGACAGCCCCTTCATCGAGAGCATCACAGTCAACAAGTACGGTAAAGTACGTCGTGCTAAGTTGTATTACCTCCGCGAGCGTACGGGTAAGAAAGCCCGCATTCAAGAGCGCCGCGTTAAGTAAGTCCTCAATCGGACACAAGTCTAACGAAAGGGTGACCAAGGCTCAAGCAACCTTTGGGCACCCTTTCAGCATCCATTGAGCACCCTTTGAAATCAGGTGGAAAGCACGTGGAGAATATGTTTCAATTAGAGAGTCCATACAAACCTACTGGTGACCAACCGCAAGCCATTCAATCGCTTGTGGATGGTTTAAATGCCGGCGCAAATGCGCAGGTATTGCTGGGTGTGACGGGTAGCGGTAAGACATTTACCGTAGCGAATGTGATCGCACAAGTCAACCGTCCAACACTTATCATGAGTCATAACAAGACGCTCGCAGCGCAGTTATACTCGGAGATGAAAGCGTTCTTTCCGCATAACGCCGTAGAGTATTTCGTTTCCTACTACGACTACTACCAACCGGAAGCATACATCCCATCGACCGATACGTATATCGACAAAGATCTAAGTATCAACGAAGAGATAGACAGACTCCGTCTGTCGGCCGTTGCGGCTCTGCTGAGCGGACGGAAGGATGTGATTATCGTCAGTTCTGTCAGCTGTATATACGGTTTGGGTAGTCCTCAGGACTTTACGGCAAACGTTATTGAACTCAAACGCGGCCAGCAAATCAATATGGACAGTTTGCTCAAGCAACTTGTCAGCGCACAATATATACGCAATGATATAGAACTGGCGCGCGGACGTTTTCGCGTGAAAGGCGACACAATAGATATTGCTCTCGCGTACGCTGATTATCTCGTCCGCATTGAGTTCTTCGGCAACGAGATAGACGCCATTTTGACCGTAGATCCCATTAGCGGACAAGTATTGGAGCAGTTTGACAAGTACAACCTATCTCCAGCTACCATTTTCCTGACTTCGGCAGAGCGTATAGCATCCGCAAAAGAGCAGATAAAAGCTGACCTCGCCAAGCAGATTGAGTATTTCATCTCTATCGGCGAAGAATTATACGCAAAGCGTATCGAGGAGCGCGTGAAATATGACCTGGAGATGCTGGACGAACTCGGTTACTGCTCCGGCGTGGAGAACTACAGCCGCTATTTCGATGGACGCAAAGAAGGCACACCACCTTACTGTCTGCTCGATTATTTCCCGAAAGATATGCTGCTCGTCATAGACGAGAGTCACGTGACCGTTCCGCAGATACGCGGTATGTACGGCGGTGACAAATCGCGTAAGGACAACCTTGTGACATATGGTTTCCGTCTACCTGCAGCCCGCGATAACCGGCCGCTGAAGTTCGATGAATTCGAGCAGAAGACCGGGCAAACTATATATGTATCCGCCACGCCGGACGAATATGAGTTGGAGCAGAGCGACGGTATCGTCATCGACCAGCTTATCCGTCCGACAGGTCTGTTAGACCCGGAGATAGAAGTGCGTCCGACGGAAAACCAAGTTGATGATTTGATGGACGAGATAAAATTCCGTATTCATCGGAATGAACGATGCCTTGTGACGACACTCACGAAGCGAATGGCAGAGGAGCTGGACGAATATCTGCGCAAATACCGTATCAAATCCGCCTATATTCACTCCGATATCGACACTATCGAGCGCGTCAAAATCATGGAAGATTTGCGTCGCGGCGAATATGATGTGCTGGTAGGTGTGAACCTGCTGCGCGAAGGTCTGGACCTGCCGGAGGTTTCGTTAGTAGCCATTCTCGATGCAGACAAAACCGGCTTCTTGCGTGACCAACGCAGCCTGACACAGACAGTAGGCCGTGCGGCACGTCACATTCACGGCAAAGCCGTTCTATATGGCGACAAGATCACTCCGGCTATGCAGGCAACCATC
>ONGK01000045.1 GCA_900317345.1 uncultured Bacteroidales bacterium
CGGATAACTACGGCGCACTCATCTTCGTGCTCGCTCCGGGTGCCTTCATCGCGCTGGCATACCTCATGGTGATTATTAACAAACTTCAAAAGAAATAAGCTATGGTATACTTTTTGATATTTATCTCTGCGATATTTGTTAATAATATCGTTTTGAGCCAGTTCTTGGGTATCTGCCCGTTCCTGGGAGTAAGTAAGAAAATCGATACCGCTATGGGTATGAGCGCAGCCGTTGTGTTTGTGCTCACCCTGGCTACGGTCGTAACCTATCTGCTGCAGATGCTGCTCGTGGCATGGGGTCTGGAATTCCTGCAGACCATTCTCTTCATCCTCATCATCGCTGCGCTCGTGCAGATGATTGAGATTATGCTGAAGAAAGTGAGCCCCTCTCTCTATCAGGCGCTGGGTGTGTTCCTTCCGCTGATCACCACCAACTGCTGCATCCTGGGTGTGGCTATCTTGGTAGCCAACGGCACAGAGAAACTGCCGATGGGTGCCGAGCACGGCATGCTGACCGGCACGCTCTTTGCTTTTGCAACCGCTCTGGGCTTCGGTCTGGCGCTCATCCTGTTCGCCGGTCTGCGTGAGCAACTGGCGATGAACAAAGTGCCGAAAGCGATGCAGGGAACGCCTATCGCGCTCCTCACCGCCGGTCTCCTCGCAATGGCCTTCATGGGCTTCAGCGGCGTAGTATAAACCATTTTGCGACCAACGAATATGGCAGAAATCAAACAACCGTCTGCAGACAAGCTCAAAGCGCTGCAGGCAGCAATGGCAAAAATTGACAAAGACTACGGCAAAGGCGCCATCATGCGTCTGGGCGATGAGAACATCGAGAACGTGCCCGTTATTCCGACCGGCAGTCTTGGTCTGAACTATGCTTTGGGCGTAGGCGGATATCCGCGCGGACGTATCATTGAGATATATGGTCCGGAGTCGTCCGGTAAGACCACGCTGGCTATCCACGCCATGGCAGAGGTGCAGAAGACCGGCGGCATTGCCGCTATCATCGATGCCGAGCATGCCTTCGACCGTTTCTACGCAGAGAAGCTGGGTGTGAACATCGCCGAACTGCTGATTGCTCAGCCGGACAGCGGCGAGCAGGCACTCGATATCGCCGATGAGCTGATTCGCTCAGCGGCTGTGGACCTGATTGTAATCGACTCTGTGGCTGCATTAACGCCGAAAGCAGAGATAGCCGGCGAGATGGGCGATAACAAAGTGGGTCTGCAGGCACGACTGATGAGTCAGGCGCTGCGTAAGATGACGGCTTCGGTGAACAAGACCGGTACCACCGTTATCTTCATCAACCAGCTACGCGAGAAAATCGGCGTGATGTTCGGCAACCCCGAGACAACCACCGGCGGTAACGCGCTGAAGTTCTACGCCTCCGTGCGTCTGGATATCCGCCGCACCGGCCAAATCAAAGACGGCGACACCATCAAGGGTAGCCAGGTGCGCGTGAAAGTCATCAAGAACAAAGTGGCGCCTCCGTTCAAAAAGGCGGAGTTCGACCTTATGTTCAATGAAGGTATATCGCGTATCGGAGAAATCCTAGACTTTGCCGTAGCGACTGAGGTTATCAAGAAGAGCGGTTCGTTCTTCAGTTATGGGGACACCAAGCTGGGCCAGGGACGCGACAATGTGAAAGCAGTGCTGGCCGACAACCCCGACCTCTGCGAAGAACTGGAAGCCAAGATCGGCGAGGTTATCAAAGAGAAAGGCCTCGAGGCTGTCTTGGCAAAGATAGGATAAAAGACCACTTCGCTCAAAGACAAAAGACTTGGAGACGAAACAGTATATACTATCTCCGAAAGAGGCGTATGAAGCGGCTCAGAAATGGCGGGTAGTGAAACGGAGTGTAGATGCACGTCAGCGAGAGCTGAAAGTGCATCTTACTGTTTTAACGGATGAGAAAGGCAGACCTATTGCCAAAGATGCACCTATCCCGCTGTATGAGCCGCCGGTGTTTCAGGATGTACGCCATGCAAAGCAGAGCGTAGTTATCATCGGCTGCGGTCCGGCAGGCCTGTTCGCCGCGCTGACGCTATTGGAGCACGGCATCAAGCCGATTATCTACGAGCGCGGAAAAGAAGTGAGCGAACGGAAAAAAGATATCGCTCTTCTGAACAGGAATGAAGGCTTGAATCCCGAATCGAACTACTGCTTCGGCGAAGGCGGAGCCGGTACATTTAGCGACGGAAAGCTTTTCTCGCGCTCCAAGAAACGCGGAAACATGCAGCGGGTGATGGAGCTGTTCCATTATTTCGGTGCACCGGATACCGTCCTATACGAAGCGCACGCGCATATCGGCAGCGATAAGTTGCCGGGCATCATCAAGCGGATGCGCGAATGCATCATCGAGCACGGCGGAGAGATACACTTCGAGACGAAGATTGAGAGTCTCAAAAATCTAACAGCGAAGCGGTCTAACAGCGAAGCGGTCTGTGCTCTGTCAGCCGAAGGCGGTCTATCGTTGGCGACGCCAACGATATTGGCCATCGGACATTCGGCACATGATACATACCGGATGTTGGCAGACGAAGGCGTGGCGATCGAGACCAAAGGCTTTGCGATGGGCGTGCGGATCGAGCATCCACAGGCGTTGATTAACAGGCTGATGTATTTCAAAGGTCGAAATATCGATATATCGGGACCTCGATATACCGAAACGATTAACTATGTCGGGAATGCGAGCTATTCGATGGTGACGCAGGTTGACGGCCGCGGCGTATATTCGTTCTGTATGTGTCCGGGCGGGCATATCGTGCCGGCAGGCAGCAGCGCAGAGAGTTGCGTAGTGAATGGAATGAGTGCCAGCCATCGCAACTCGCCGTTTGCAAACAGCGGTATGGTCGTGCAGATTAACCCCGAAGATATAGACGGAAGCGACCCTCTCAAAGGTCTTCTATACCAAGAAGCGCTGGAACGCATGTCTTACAGCGAAGCCGGTCCAACAGCGACGCAATCTTCCATCGCACCGGCGCAGCGGATGAAGGATTTTGTGGAAGGAAAGGCCAGCAAAGATTTGCCTGCTTGCAGCTATTTGCCGGGCGTTGTTCCGAGCCGGTTGGATGAATGGTTGCCGGCTCATATCGGCAAGCGGTTACAACAAGGTTTTCGGGACTTTGACAAAAAATACCCGGGTTTCTTGACCAATGAGGCTGTCATCGTCGGCGTCGAAAGCCGGAGCAGCAGTGCCGTGCGCATTATACGAGATCCGGAGAGTTTGGAGAGCATCAGTACACCGGGTTTGTATCCTTGCGGCGAGGGCGCCGGTTACGCCGGAGGCATCACCAGTTCTGCATTGGATGGCATCAATGCCGCTCTAAAAATAGCAGAACGGCAATAAAGAAAATAAAAAAGGCTCGCAATCGCGAGCCTTTTGTTTGTTTGTCTAATTGAATGATTAGAGCTGTGCGCCAAGAGCGTTGTACTTAACACCATTCTTGATGATAACAAGCTGGCCGTTCTCGAAGGTCTTAACAGCCTTTACAGCGTTCTTAACATCCTCGATACCTTGCGGCTCCGGTTCAATCGGAGCATCAAAACTGATGCCATAGATGTTAATAGCACCTACCGGATATAAGATATCAATATCACCTTCTTGTACATCACAAGACAACACCGGATAAACGGCTGTCTCTTTTTCAGGCTCCTTGCTATCAAGACCTTTCACTTTAATTGCTTCGCTTTCCAGCAGAGTGTGATCCAAAAGCGTCACCTCATTTTGCACTAAAGAGATGTTACGATCTTCTGCAGAGTTCTTACCTGTGCGAGCATAAACATATAACTTACCGTCACGAGGTACTGTCAACTTCAATGCATTCGTTGCTTCTTCTTTAACTTGAGATTTACCGCCAGTTTTCAAACGGAGAGAAAATTTAACTTGGTTCACAGCATCCCCAAACCAGCAACTGTTAGAGTCAACAGCTATCTTTTCTGCTTCATCAGTAATAGCCAAGACCAATTCACCATCAGATACTGATTTACCATTAAGCGTTCCTGCCGCAGCAACTTCTGTAAATAAGATTTGCTCAGCATTAACTGTCATAGCTGCAACGACGGCAGCTGCAAAGAGGAAAATTTTCTTCATAATGTTTTAGTTTTTAAAGTTATTAATGTTAATTGTAATGTTCGTTTCACAAATTCGGTGCAAAGGTACTACATTTTCCGGGAATATACAAGTATAATTCGCCGAAAAATGTAGATTTTTTGCTTTTTTAGTCCTCTGCGTCCGGATCTTTGCCGTTATAGCGGACGTTTTTAATCTTTTTGTAGTCCTCAATAGGCATCGGTTTTGGGTTAATCTGGCAGTTGGTGAACTTGATGTCCTCTGCATACTCCATCTTGATACCTTTGCGGTTTCCGATGATGGTAACCTGGTCAAAGAGGATGTTATGAACAGGTTTACCCTTGAGTCCCTGAATCTCAACGGCTTGTTTGGAACCAATACACGTGATATTGCGGAAGGTGATATCCGACCAGTCGGGGAAGAAAGCATCCTTGTTATCGCTGTCGGTGGCGCTGACGCCAGCACCTCTATCGGCATAGCCGGAAGAGATGAGGAAAGCGGACTCGAGGATATCCTTCATGATGATGTTATAGCAATAGATGTCTTCACACCAACCGCCACGTCCCGGTGCCGATTTGAAACGGCAGCCGATGTCGGTACCCTCGAAGCGGCAATCCTTCACCACGAGACGCTGCATACCTCCGGAGAACTCCGAACCGATGACAAATCCACCGTGCGCACGATAGACGGTATCATTGGTGATGAGGAAGTCGCGTTGCGGGCCTGCATCCACGCCTTTCTGCCCCACGCCGCCTTTCATACAGATACCATCGTCACCGCAAGAGATATTGCAGTTGGCGATAAGGGCAACTTGTATGTTCCCGGGGTCCATAGCATCGCCGTTCTGCGCCCAATGCGGGCAGCGGATGTTGACGCCATCTATAATAAGGTTTTGCACGCGCGTAGGCACGAGGTGGAACTTCGGCGAGTTGAGCAGGTGTACATTCTCGACGAGCACGTTCTTGGAGTCGGTGATGTTGACCAAGTGCGGACGCATCTTCTCCTGGATGATAGCATCGGAAGCGATGTTGGGCACTCCGTACTCCTTCTTGAGGTTGAACGGATACCATATTTTCCAGTTCTTGCTGTTACCGTCCGGTTTAAGCACACCTCCCATGGAGAGCGCTTCGTTCCATATATCTTCGTCCACTTTCTTCTGCTTGATCGGACGCCAGAAGAAACCCTGTCCATCCAGCGTACCGCGTCCTGTGATGGCTACGTTCTGCAGTTTGGAGCCATACACGCAGGCGTGGCATTTCTTCGAGCCATCGCGGAGCGAGTCGCTCTTCTGCACATAGAGTTCCTTGTTGGTGGAGAAGAGGATAGTGGCACCATCGGCGAGATGGAGGTCGAAATCGCTGATGAGCTTAATCGGACCTGTGAGCCATTTGCCGTCGGGCACGATGAGGTGTCCGCCGCCTTGTTTCTTAAGGTGCTTGAGCGCCTTTGCGAAGGCCTCCGAGCAATCGGTCTGCCCATCTCCCACTGCGCCGAAATCCGTGATGGTAACCGTATAGTCCGGAATAACCACGGGCTGCACATGCTCTACGGCACAAGGCAGGTCGGTATAATACTTGTCATAAGGATTTTGCGCGTACGCATCGCTCATAGACAAAAGTGCAAAGAACGCAACACTCAAAGATAAAAGACTTTTTCTCATATTTGTGATAAACCTCCAGATTAGAAACCCCTGAAACGAGCGTAGAGGCACGCCCGTCCGCGTATGAACGGGGATTCAGTCCATGCGCCTCTTCCCATTCATCAGGTATGCAATCACCATCTGTATCGACGGCTCTCTCACCAGAATAGGTGGGATAACCGCCTACATCGGAGGGGTTGTCAATCAGTTTGCCTGTTCCGTTTCGCACCTCATTCACGATGCGGGAATCAACTGCATCGCGCACAAGAGAACAACCAGACTTGGCAAGAACAGTATTGTATACATCATCGGCATTTTGGATAGTTGAAAGAACTGTGAGACCGTCCGTCCAACGCTCCGTAGCCTTGCATTGTTCCAGTTTGGATGGCTCATCGGGGTAAACTCCACTCCAGTTATCAGAAGTAACTGTAGGAGCTCCATCCATGACATTAGCCGTCAAATAAAATTTGCCGGGCAGCACAGAACCGCCGCAAGCTTCAATGCAGTTACCACATTTAGTAGTCGGGTTAAGAAGACGGGTCTTGACGCCGGACTTGGTTGCCGGTCCTGGCTTATAGTAGTTCGCCATGAAATTAATGTGACGGCCTCCTGCTCCATTGGACGAGCCTTCGCCTCCGTAAGCAGAGTTGCCGCCCCAGTTATAGACCACATTGTTGACAAAATCAATAGGTCCGGCACATTTGCTATCCACGTAATCATGGTCGAAACGCGGATTACGGCTGTCATGATGGGCAAGCAGGTTATGATGGAAAGAGGCATTCTTTCCTCCCCATATACCGCCATATCCATGCGCGCCTTTTACGTGACCGGCATTGCGGAGCGATTCGGTAACAAAGCAGTACTGCATGGTAAAATCCTCATTTCCGTAGCAACTGACACACTCGTCCACCGACCATGAGCAACTAAGGTGGTCAAGGACGACATTCTTACAGTTATTAATAGAGACAGCATCATAGTCTGTCTCCTTGTCCTTCTTGAGAGATTCATTACCTAAACGGAAACGCAGGAAACGCACTATAACATTGTTTGCCGATTTGATAATAAGAGGATAGTCTGCGACACAAACACCATCTCCCGGAGCCGACTGCCCGGCAATAGTGATATTTCCTCGCGTTATTGTGAGCGGTTTATGAAGGTGAATTGTTCCTGCTACGCGAAAAAGTACCAATCGCGCCTCCCCTTGCTCTATCGCATAACGGAGCGTACCCATTATCGCTTTCCCATCTGCCTCGTCAATAGAGTCAGAGAGAGTTGAAACGATATAGACCGCTCCATCTTTTCCACCGGTAGTAGCACTGCCGCCGCCCTCAATATACTTGCAGGCGGCTACCAAGGCTGGGTCTTCCTGCTTGCCCGGTCCGTCGGAGTTCTTCTCACAAGATATGAACACCGACAAGACCGTCAAGAGGAATAGATATTTTGAGATATTGTTCATTGATTAGTTGCCGTAGCCGTAGTTATTCCAAAGCGTACCATTCGAGGAAGCAATATTGACGGAGAAAATCGGCCAATACTGGCGACTCTCCAATTTTTCCTCAGTAGAATAAATCGGATAATTGTTTCCGCTGAGAATATTGCCCTTAGATTCCGAATAGAAAATATCCTTCGCCTGCCATCCTCGCTCCTTGCTGAACCAAGCGGGGCGAGAGTTTTCATCTGCGTGCAAGCCATAGATACTATCCATTACATATCCGTTTATCTCCATGTCGAAACGATACTTATAGTAGATGGAGTCTCCAATGCCCAATTCCACACGAGAAGAATGCTTAGACATTTTATCGATTTGTTCAGCGGTAGCCAACACCTTCTGTTTAAGGTTGCCCCAACGCATAAGGTCCCACTTACGCACATACTCACCGCAGAGTTCAAAAGCACGCTCCTGCATGATAGCCTCCATATCCAGCATAGGGAGAGGGGCCACACCGGCACGCGTACGTACTCTATTGAACTGCGCGAGAGGATCAAGACCAGTGTTGTTCATCGGTACATCTCCACCTATTCCACCAATAGATGCCTCCGCGAACATCAAGAGCACATCGGCATACCGTAAGATAGGGAAGTCCACACCATCTTCATAACCGTTGATTGCTCGACCGGGAGCCATCCACTCATAGCGATATTTGCCGAGGAAGAAGGTGCTAATCTGGGTATGTTTCTGGTACAATTTATCTGCATTACCGGTTGAGTCAAGCGGGAAAATGACGGCACGCGCAGTGTCACTTGAAGACTCACCATTTCCATTATCATACTCCCATTGTCCGGTTACATAGGTCACAGCACGGCGTTTATCATTCCTGTCAAAGGCATAAATGAGCACCGGCGATACACATACGTGACCGTTTGAGCTTGCACCCGCAGTCCAGCCATGCAGATGACCCGGTACAGTCTTTTGAGCCTCCGTAGAGAGTTTGGGTGCATTATAACTTAGCACGCGTCCACGCCCATCCGCGAACGGCAGAACCCAAAGATGCTCCATGAGCTTATATGATGTGACATCCGCACAGATTTGTTTGAACGGCGTAACAAAGTCCAATGCTAACTTGTCTTCATGCTTGATAATCTGTGCGCAAGCTTCCAATGCTTCTTGATATACCTCTTGACGTTTGGTTGCATCCTCAATATTAAAGCGAACGCTATAGCCATTAGGGTCATCTATCGTGTTGGGACGCACCGCTTTGCCGGCATACATCAAATCCATACGGGCAAGGAGTGCCAGTGCAGCAGACTTATTAGCACGACCGACATTGTTGTTGGATGCTCCAGTACGGTTCTCAGACCAAGGCAGTAGGTCTGCTGCTTTCTTGAGATCAATACGCAGTTGTTCGTAAATCAAATTGCGGTCTACTTTCTTGGCGTTCACGCCGTTCATGTCCTTTGCGATTGACACAAAGCGAGCTGGAACATCTCCCCAATATTTCACCTGCTCCAGGTAAGCAAAAGAACGCAGGAAATATGCCTCTCCGAGGAACTCCGCCATCGTATCACGTTTCTCCACATTACCATAGGTTTCAAGGCCCTCAATGATATTATTGGAGCGCTCAATCATCGTGTTGAGATACGACCAGATATCCGGTCCCTTGGCATTGGAAACATTCGAGTTACCGAGTTGGCAATCGTACAACATCAATCCATTATCATTAATATTGGTGCTGACGGATTTCGTGCTATACTCAATGTCCGTATTGAGTCCGGTATAACCGCAGGCAATACGATTGAGATAGGAGTTATTCATTCCTATCATATTATACACCCCAAAGATAGCCTGCTCGGTATTAATAGAGCTAGAGAAAACTGTGGATGCATCCATCGCAGAGGGAGACTCATTGTTTAGAAAACCGTTTTCGCAAGAGGCGAATAATGCTACCGCGGCGACAAGGATTATATATTTGCAATTTTTCATATCTTTATAAGATTTTAAAATTATTCAAACGATAAGTTTACACCGAAGTTAAATCCACGGCTCTTGGGGAATGCGGAGAAATCCACACCCGTTGCCAACGGATTGATTTTCGAGCGAGTATCCACCTCGGGGTCATTGCCCGAATACTTGGTAGCCACGAAGAGGTTAGATGCCGAGAAGAAGATTCGGAGAGTGCTGATATGCGCTTTCGAAATCCATCTAGACGGGAGCGAGTAACCGATATTTAGTGAGGAGAGACGCAAGAACGAAGCATCCTCTACATACTTATCAGTCAGTACCAGTGAGGTCGCGTAGGGGTTAGCCACTGTGGCATTCGCGTTCGCTTCATCCACCTTGAGTGCCATGGCCTTATAGTCATCACCAGAAACCGTGTTACCCGTATAAGTAACACCATCCACCGGCATGAAATTGCCATTAGTATCAAAAAGAGAGAATCGTTTGCCATAGCCATAAGCAGCCAGCAGGTTACGATTTCTCGTCGAAGAACACATGGTCGAATAATCAAGTGCAGCCATATTCACCACGTCGTTACCAACGGAATAGGAGAAGTTCGCTGCGAAATCCACCTTACCCCATTTATCTCCGCCAACAAACCAACCGATATTGAAACCACCGGTTACAATCGGCATCGTGTTACCAATCTTTGTCATCTCGTACTCTCCGTTTTCGTTCTTGACAATCTTCGGCATACCTGGATAGGCGTGTCCTAACGGAGTCTCGATTTGCTTACCGTCCTGATCATACCAACCGCCGTTGGAACCAGAACTCTTATTAAACGAGGCAAAGTCCGAAGCCTTGTACCAACCGTCGGTCTTATAACCATATACATTGCCAACTTGTTCTCCAGGACGGAGCAAGAACTCGTAACCTTGAGTATAATAGGAGGAGAAACATTCAGACTGTATTGCGTATGAATCCATACCACCGAGGTCAACCACCTTACTATAATTATAGGAGACGTTGGCATCCACCGTCAAACCATACGAAAGCGACTTGGAGCGATGGTCCAAAATAACACCCTTAATGGAGAACTCAACACCCTTGTTGTCCGTTGAACCGATATTGCGGAATTGGTGGGTATAACCACCTGTTGCCAGACGGTAACGAAGAATAAGGTCCTTGGTTGTATTCCAATACAGGTCTAATGATCCAGACAAACGCTCATTGAAGAATCCATAGTCGATACCGAAATCACGGGTAATCGTGGTCTCCCATTTCAGGTTCGGGTTCGCTGCAATAAGGACAGAGCCTGTACCACCGTCGGTAAGGATGGTACTCATACCTTGCATGTACGAAGATTGAGAGGAAAGGTAATCAAAATGGAGATAACCCAAGTCTACTTTGTTATTACCCACCGTACCATACGAGAGACGGAATTTGAGGTTGCTCAACCAATTGGAAGCGCCCTGCATAAACTCCTCGTCCACCATACGCCATGCAGCAGCTACAGAGGGGAAGAAACCCCATTGGTTACCTTTTGTAAAACGGGAAGAACCATCGGCACGGAACGTAGCGGTGATATAATAGCGTCCTTTGTAATTATAATTTGCGCGAGCGAAGAACGAGAGCATGTTGTCCGTCGGGTCAACATAATTCTGGATACGCGAAGCCTTCGCCTGTCCCAAGAGGTTGAAGACCTTGGATCCTGGGATATTAGGATCGAAGCCATAGCCATAAGTTGTACGAACCTCACCCTTGTTGATTGTTTGTTCCTCACCAATCAAGAGAGAGAAATCATGAGCGTTATCAACAAACTTTTGCGCATATTCAAAGGTATTGGTCTCCTTCAAACGCGAGGTAACATCATTCGTAGAAATCGAATGGCCATAACCCGGACCAACATACGAACTACCCTCACCATTTCTCGCCCATGGAGTGGTTTTACCGTAATAACGGTCCTGCTTAACCGTACGGCTCTCATAACCAATCTCTGCTTTTAAGGTGAAGTGTTTCAAGAACTTATACTGCACATAACCATTCAATGTCAACTTGTTGTCCACTTTCTTTTTATAGTTATCATTGATTGCGATAATTGGGTTCCAGAGGTTTCCGAGGTCAGTGTCATCCTCCAAGTCCGTTATATATGCCTCGATACCCGGCAGGGGCACGAAGCTGACTGCGTTACGCAGACGGCTCTCGTTGGTAGTACCGGCATCCTGCGCCGAGTTCGTTCCGGAGCCAAGGACGTTGGTATTTGAATAACGTGCTGTTGCGGCGATGGTGAGTCCTTTGATTGGTTGGAACTTTGTTTTCAAAGACAAGTTGTTGCGGCTATAGTTAGAACCATACATGATAGACTGATCATCAATACGGTTATAGGAGAAATTAAAGTTTGCCGCCTTCATACCTCCCGATACATTAAAAGTATGGTTCGAGTTGAGGTGGTTCCCTCCAAATGTGGCTTCCTGCCAGTCAATATCACCATTAGCATCCTTGTACTTGCGATAGAGATCTATGTCCATAGTGGGGAAATACTTCAACAACTCCGATTCGTCCGTGCGGAACGTATGCCAATCATTCAAAACCGAAGTCAACGTACCATGCGTTTTGGCAGTACGGTCATAGCCTAAGCGGTCATAATATTTATAGAAGTTATTGAGCATCTTTTCGTCTGTACCTTTTCCTTCCAGATAAGCGAACTCATACTGTTGACGGAGATAGTCCTCACCATCCATCATATTATATTTCTTAGCCAATGTACGCCATCCCATATAGCCGGTATAATCGGCATGGATTGTCATTTTATCGCCGTCTGAAGACTTGGTGTCTTTGGTAGTAATGATGATAACACCATTTGCACCTTGAGCACCATAGATTGCGGTAGCAGCTGCGTCCTTCAAGACATCCATCGAAGCGATATCACCAGGGGCAATGTCAGAAATAGAGGAAACAGGGAAACCATCCACGATATACAATGGGTCGTTAGATTGAGTCAAAGAGGTTCCTCCACGGACACGGATTTTGATATCTGCATCAGGACTACCTTCAGTTGTCGTAACCGACACACCAGCCAATTTTCCTTGAAGCGCTTCAGCCGCACTAGTCACGGGAACGTCCTTCAATTGGTCTGCGCTTACGGACGAAACAGATGTCACAAGGTCGCGTTTCTTGGTCGTGCCATAACCGGTCACCACCACTTCGTCCAGCACCTCGCTGTTCTCAGAAAGCACTACATTCATCACATCACCGGTGATATTCAGCTCCTGCGTCTGCATACCGATGTAGGAGAAAATAAGCACCTTTGCATCAGCCGGCACATCGATGGTATAATTACCGTCGAAATCCGTCACAGTACCCAACGTGGTACCCTTCACCACCACGGAAGCAGAGATAATGGTCTCTCCCGTCGCGTCTTTGACTGTTCCGCTAATCACACGCGCCTGAACAGCCATGCCGACAAAGAGCAACGCTGAGAGCATCATGGTACGGAATAGACTGAAATAATCGTGCCCTTCGCGGGCTAAGAAATTCAGTTTCATACAGAGAATTTGTTAGTATTAAATATTAAGTAAAAATGATTGTTTGCTTCTTTTATCTCAAATGCGGCGCAAAGGTACACAAAAAACGTCAATCTTTTGTGGAAAAATTGACGCAAATTGTACACATATACATTTTTTGCTAACTCTACTTGTCAAAAGGCTCCGCGTAAGTACATCCTTCGCGCCAACGCGAGCATCCGTAGCGTGTGTTTCCACGGATGATTAATCCCTGGCGACACACGGGGCAAAGCATGCCTGCCTTGTTGGATTTCACATCCCTCACCACACCGGCTGTCATCTCTTTGAGCTCATCAAGGAACTGCTGCGCCGTGTATTCTCCACGCTCTATCTCGCGCAGTTTCTTCTCCCAAAGGCCGGTCAGTTCAGCGGATTTAAGCAACGGAGAGATGATGGTATGAATCAGATCAATGCCCAGCTCTGTCGCACGCAGCGACTTACCTTGCTTTACGATATATTTGCGCTGATACAGTTTCTCAATGATCGCAGCACGTGTGGAAGGGCGCCCTATTCCGTTCTCCTTCATCGCTTCACGCAACTCATCATTCTCCACTGTTTTACCGGCTGTTTCCATAGCACGCAACAGCGTTGCTTCAGTGTAATACGACGGTGGAGTGGTCGTCTTCTCCTTTAGAAGAGGTTCATGAGGTCCGCTCTCGCCTTTTGTAAAAGCAGGAAGAGACTTCGTGCTCTCGGTATTCTCGGTATTCTCATTATTCTCCGTGCTATCCGAATCGTCCTTATCATCGAACACCACCCGCCATCCGGGTTTGAGCACTTCTCTACCGGTTACCTTGAAATCGATTTCTCCTACCTTGGCAAGAACGGTCGTTTTGCTCACCTCGCATTCTGGATAGAACACCGCTATAAAATGGAGTGCCACAAGGTCATACACCTTTTTCTCGTCCGCTGTCAGGCCTTCAGGACGCTGACCTGTCGGAATAATGGCATGGTGGTCGGTTACTTTCTTGTTATCGAACACCTTTTTCGACTTCGGCAGTTTGGTTCCAAGCAATGGCGCCACTTGCGGAAAATAATCTTTGATTCCGGCTAGTGTACCCGGCACTTTCGGATAAATATCATCGCTCAGGTAGGTGGTGTCTACACGCGGGTAGGTCGTCACGCGCTTCTCGTACAGCGATTGAATGAGTTGGAGCGTCTGCTCTGCAGAAAACGAGAATTTCTTGTTGCAATCAACCTGCAGGGACGTCAAGTCATAGAGCTTCGGCGCCGACTCTATACCTTTCTTCTTCTCCACAGACGTAATCGTCAGCGGCGGGTCCTTGATAGAATCCACGAGCGCCTGTCCCTGCTCCTCGGATGTAATGGCGTACTCGCCATCCTCAACGGGAATCTGCGCATTGAACAGCATATCGCGATAGTTGGTTTTCAGTTCCCAATAGGTGCGCGGCACAAAGTTCTCAATCTCCGCCTGACGCTTCACCACCAGCGCAAGCGTTGGCGTTTGCACACGTCCCACAGACAGCACCTGGCGCTCTTTCCCGCGCCCGCGTGCGTACCTTATTGTATACGCGCGCGTAGCATTCATTCCCAGCAACCAGTCTCCGATGGCGCGCATCAGACCGGCTTCATACAGATGCTGATACTCCGATTGGTCCTTTAATTGCTGAAAACCATCCTTGATAGCCTCTTCGGTCAATGAATTGACCCATAGACGCTTCACCAGACACTTGCAGCCCGCCTGCTGGTACACCCAGCGTTGAATCAACTCTCCCTCTTGCCCGGCATCGCCGCAGTTTATCACCTCATCGGCTTGCTCAATGAGCGATTTGATAACATTGAATTGCTTGTGTACACCTTCGTCGCCCGACACCTTTATCGAGAAACGCGCAGGAATCATCGGCAGCGAACTCAGGCTCCATGCCTTCCATTGCTCCGTGTATTCCTGAGGGTCTAATAAAGCACACAGGTGACCAAAAGTCCAGGTCACCTGATAGCCATTGGCGATATACGCACCCACTGACGGTTTCTCTGCTACACAAACAATCATTTATTTCTTTTTCTTGTCATGCTCATGGCCATAGCCGTAACCATAACCGTAGCCGTAGCCATAGCCGTAACCATATCCATAACCGCCACGGGCGCTGCGGATACCGTTCAGCACGCATGCCACGTTATGCATATGCTTCTGCTCGATGACATTATTGATATAATCAATCATCTCGGACGGCGTGTACTTGTAGCGGCACACGAAGATGGTCAAATCGGCAATGCGGTCCAGTTGGTATGTATCGCTGACGAGTGCCACAGGAGCCGTATCTACAATGATATAATCATAGCGCTTGCGTAACTCGACAAACAATTCATCTACTCGCTCTGTCTGCAGCAACTCAGCCGGGTTCGGAGGAATAGTTCCGCACGGGATGATATCCAGGTTCTTGTGCTCACCGCTCGGCACGATGATGTCGTTGAGACTTATTTCGGGCTCCGCCAGATAATCCGTCAGATGACCGGTCGTACCAAGATTGAAATACTTGGCCAGCATCGGCTTGCGGATATCCATACCCACCAGCGCAACTTTCTTGCCCAGCAGCGCATAGGACAGCGCCAGGTTACTTGCCACGTACGATTTACCGTCACCATTGATAGTAGATGTCACCAGTATCACAGGAGACTTCACATCAGACGGCAACACAAAACGCATATTGGTACGCAGCGAACGGAACAGCTCAGCGGACGTGGTGGACTCACCTTCGTGAATGGCGATATGCGCGTTCTTGTGGTTCTGAACCAACTTACCAAGCATCGGCGCATTGATGCGACGCTCGAACTCCTTCGGATCATCAATCTTGTCGTTGAACAGCACGAACAGATAGAGCAGACCTGCCGGCAGGAACAGACCCAACAGGAAGCAAAGCATCAGAATCTTCGTCAGTTTCGGCTCTGCGCTGGTCACGTCACGTTGCGGCATGTCCACTATCTTCGCCGGCATAGAGGTCGCTGCCAGACGCAATGCGTTCTCCTCGCGCTTCTGATAGAGGAACAGATATAACTGCTCTTTTATCTGCTGGTCACGCACGGCACGCACGTACTCGCGCTCCTGCTCAGGTGCCTCTTTAATCTTACGATTGTATTTCGAATCCTGTGCTTGCAGTTTGCTCTGACGAATCTTCAGACTCTCGCGAACGGAACCGATGGACTCGATGATATTCTGACGCATCGATGCCAACTGTGCGTTCATCTGCTCGATAACAGGGTTATCGTTCGTCGCCGTACGAAGGATGCGCATTCGTTGCAACTGCAAGGCGTTGTACTCCGACAGACCGGCAGACAGCGAAGCGTCCGTCACTCCGATATTCGACGGAATGAGGTTGTTGCGTTTTGTCTCGTCACGCAGGAACTCGTCGATATAATCCACCAGACTCAACTGTGTCTCCACCTCCGTCAACGCGCGCTGCTCTTCGCTGCTCGCCTCAAGGAACAACTGTGCCTGCGTATTGATGTCCGCAATCTTGTTCTGCTCTTTGTAGTTCGCCAGAGCATGCTCCGCATCGCTCAACTCGCGCGTAATGATGTTCAGACGTTCTTCGATGAAAGCGGCAGTACTTGTCGCTATCATGTTCTTGTCCACCACCGAGTTGAGGTTGTACTGCTCAATCAGTTGATGCAGCAATGCTCTATCGCGCTCCGGCAGCGTGGACTTCATCGTCAGCGTAATCACGTTCGACTCTTTCTTGTACTGCGCCACATTAATCATTTTGCGATACGAAGCAACCACCAACTCACGGCGTTTATGCGTCGCAGCATAAATCGTATCCGTGCTCAACGGACGATTCGCATGAACGGCGATAGTACCGGCGCAGGTCTCAATAGGCGTTCCCAATTCCTTCACTCTGTTGATAGAGAAACGGAATCTACCCATCTTGGTCTTAATCTTATAGCCCTTGTTGGACGGATATACTCTGACCGTAAATCCGCTCTGTCCTCTTTGATTCAATTCAATACAATCAAGCGTCAAAGCATGATTCTTGAACTCGCCCTGCCAGCGCAAACCGCCTTTCTTGGCATAGGAATCCCAGATATCCAATGCATCGATAGCCTGCTCTATCAAACCACGCGAAGAAAGAACAACCACTTCATCCTCGGTCGCCGTATTGCCCATGATACCCAACATAGCGATAGCATCGATATCGATTGCGGACGAATTCTCTTTCTCGCGCAACATGATACCTGCATCGGTCTTCCAGGTCGGAGTCTTGCGCATGTAGTAAGCCACGCCCAACATCAAACAAACCACAACACCGATGACGAACCACCACCAGTGCTCCAACACCACGCGTACGATCTTGCGTACGTCTATCTCGTTTACGTTATTATTTTGTTCCATGACAAATAATTAATTTCATAAATTACTAGATGTATGGCTACTTCTTTGTATCATTGTTATACCGCAGTACGGTCACAATTACAGTAGCAGCACTCGCAAGTGTCGAAACCGTGCTCAACCACAAACCGACATTCGAACTGGATATTGTACGAACGGCATTCGGCGAGACGTACACCACGTCATTCTGCTGCAGATAATAGTACGGAGATGCATAAAGTTCATCTTTCGTCAGGTTGATTCGCGTGAACTCCATTTTACCGTCTACCTCTCTGGAAATCAGCACATTGTCACGACGGCCGTAAGGCGTCATGTCGCCGGCAGCGGCCAATGCCTCCAGCAAAGTCAGACGACCGTTGGTAATACTAACAACACCAGGTTTAGCAACTTCGCCAAGCACGGACACTTTCGGGCTAATCAGGTTCACCTGAACCATCGGTTTCACCACTTGTTTCTCCAGCAAGCCCTTAATCATCTCCTCTACTTCCTGACGAATCATGCCTTCCACGTGCAGTTTACCCAGCACAGGCATCTCGATATTTCCCTCCTCGTCCACACGATAGGTCAGCAAGTTAGGAGTGGTACGCAATTGATTCGAACCCGGATCGTTAAAGTTCACCATATACAGGTTATACGGTGCAACAGCCTCTTGGTCCAGCGCAGAAACGAAAATAGTTAGAACATCTGCCGGCTTAATCGTAATCTCAGATTTAGGGGTAAAATGAGCATTTACCGAATCAGCCGATTGCGCTGTAACTTCGCGCATGTAAGTCATCTTCTTTTGCGTCATGCAACTCGATGCGCATACTGCAACGAGGGCAAACACAAATACTTTTTTCATCAATTTATACATGGTTCTGTTCATTATTTTTCAAATTAGCGCGCAAAGGTACAAAAAATTTTTGATATACACAAGAATATTCACTTTTTTTATGCAATTATTTGCATATATACAAAAAAAGTTGTACCTTTGCATGACATTTTGTCAGTTATTCTATGACCCAACAGGAATTATTAGCCATAAAACAGCGGTTCGGCATCATTGGCCAAAACCCGCTTTTGAATAGGGATATTGAAATCGCCGTGCAGGTCGCGCGGACAGATTTGAGTGTGCTCATCACCGGAGAATCCGGTGTCGGAAAGGAGCATTTCCCGAAAATCATTCATGCCTTCTCGGCACGCAAGCATGGACCGTATTTCGCCGTCAACTGCGGCGCGATTCCGGAAGGAACCATCGATAGCGAGCTGTTCGGACATGAGAAAGGAGCATTCACGGACGCCAAGAACGAGCATAAAGGATATTTTGAAATAGCCGATGGCGGAACTCTGTTCCTCGATGAAGTGGGAGAACTGCCTTTGCAGACGCAGGTTCGCTTGCTACGTGTGCTCGAAACCGGCGAATTCTTGCGAATGGGCTCCAGCCAGGTGCGCAAAACAAATGTGCGCGTAGTAGCGGCTACAAACCTCAACATGCGCCAGGCCATCGACGACGGACGCTTCCGCGAGGACCTATACTATCGTCTCAACACCGTAGAAATACGCGTTCCCGCGCTGCGCGAGCGCAAGGAAGACATTCCGCTGCTTTTCCGCAAATTCGCCGTGGATTTCTGCAACAGGTACCAAATGCCGCCGCTCTCTTTGAACGAAGAGGCAACGCGGCTACTGCAAGAGTCCTATTGGCGCGGAAATATCCGCCAGCTCAAAAACCTGGCTGAGCAGATTGCCGTCATAGAGATGGACCATCAAATCAACGCAGAGACACTCAGCAGATACCTGCCGAAAGAGGAAAATCAGCAAGGTATCGTACTCCGTGCGCCCAAGCAGGAAACCGCCGGAAAGGACTACTCCCACGAAATCGGCATCCTGTACAACATGGTGATGCAGAACAAGAAAGAGCTGGAAGAACTGAAAGAACTGCTCAGCGGCGCACAACCATCGGAAATACCGGCCGCCATCACCATTTCGCAGCCCGAAAAACCGACGTCTATATCCTTCGCACAATCGGACGCGCACGCACGGAAACCTATCGAAGCCGAAGATATCGACAGTAGCAGCCTCAGAATTGAAGACGGAGAGAAAGAACTTATCAAAAAGGCCTTGGAACTTACCGGAGGCAACCGAAAAGAAGCTGCTGCAAGGCTTGGATTCTCTGAACGAACACTTTACCGAAAAATCAAGGAGTATGACCTGTAATTGTCCAAATCAGACTAGCGAGACACTATCGAGAGACTACCGAATCGGACTCATCTCGGACTCTCATCGGAGTCATCTCGGACTCATCTCGGTATTGGTAGCCGTTCTTTTGATGCTCTCGTCATGCTCTATAAGCTACAAATTCAACGGCGCGAATATCAACTATCAGACCACGCACTCCATCTCCATTGCCGACTTTCCGAACAATGCGCCGATGGTCAACCCGACGCTCAGCAACAATCTCGCGGAAGGAATTCGTGATATCTATCAGCGCCAGACACGCTTGGAAATATTGCGCAAAGGCGGAGACCTCGAATTGGAAGGAGAAATTGTCGGATATGATATTACGCAAGGCGCCATTTCTGCGGATAGTTATGCTTCGGAAAGCAAACTGACCATCCGCGTCGCAGTACGGTTCACCAATAATATCTATCCCGAAGAATCGTTCGAAAAGACCTATTCTGCGTACCGGACATTCGATGCCAATCTCCTGTTAAGCGACGTGCAGGACGAGATTTGCAACCTCATAATTACGGAGATCGCAGAAAATATTTACAACGACACCGTCGCAAAATGGTGAAAAAAACAGATTTATTTGCATATATCAAAAAAAAGCAGTACCTTTGCACCCGATTTTGTAAAACCTCTTTCTGCGAAGCGGTCTTTCAGTGAAACGCTCTTTCAATGAAATGGTCTTTTAGCGAAGCGGTCTATTTATTGAAAATAAATTTTTAAATAAATAATTATGTACATTTTTATTACTATCTTAATTGTTATTGCAGCTATTCTGCTGACGCTGTTGGTGTTGGTTCAGAATAGCAAAGGCGGTGGCTTGGCAGCCGGTTTTGCAAGCGGCAACCAGGTAATGGGTGCGCCAAAAACCGCTGATTTTCTGGAGAAAACCACATGGACACTGGTTGCCCTGATTGTGGTATTCAGCATCGCTGCTGTCGGTTTCAACAAAGGACAGCAAGTTTCCGCTGAAGAAGAATCCGCTATCGTAGTTGAAGAAGCAGCACCTGCTGCACCTGCCGCTCCCGCTGCAGAAATGCCGGAAGCCGAGTAAATTCCGGTCGTTTAGTAACACTTGCTGCTAAAAGAAGGTATCTTTACTGGACAGGCAACAACAAACTACAAAAAAAGGAGACCTCGTTTTGAGGTCTCCTTTTCATATATCCGAATGTTTATTCATCGCCTTCACCATTCAGCGCAGCCTCTGCGGCCTCAGGGGTATGGCGCTGTGTGGGCGATATACCCATCGCTTCAAAGACGGCACGGTCGGATATGAGCCAACGGCGGAAGGTATCGTTAGAGACACCCGCTGCACGGGCAAGTTCGTTTTTATACATTGCTTTGTATGCCATAATTGCTTGTTTTTGATGTTAATAAAAAAGACACAAGCTGCGTCCAAAAAGACACAAGCTAAAAAAAACAAGCAAATGAAGGAGGGGGACGAGGTTTAGGGCATAAAAAAAGAGAGCGGAACACACCAATTGTGTGCTCCGCCTCAAGGGTAGAGTTTGCAGGGATGTTATTTAGCTACTTCCCATTCGGGGGTGAAGGGGGCGGAGACGGAGCCTTGATTGCCGTCATTGACGAAGGGGAAGGTCTGCTTCGACACAAAGACACGCTTCAGGTCCGGGGAGTAGAACCGGAGCTGGACATTGGCCAGGACAGAGCCTCCATTGGCTGAAGGCGATATATAGAGGTAGTAGAGGCCGTCTATATAGTCTGCGATACCGCCGCAGTCATCGCCCATGAAGGCAGCGAGGGTGCCTTGCTTGCCGGTGAAAGACACCTTGACGATGGCTGTCATAGAGGCCGTCATGTCGGTGGTGTCCACCGTGATTTTCCACTGCGGGTCTTCTACATTCCCCGGATTCACATAGGGGTCTTTCTGCTCGCAGGAAGCGAACAAGACCGCGCATAGCACGATTAAACTATAGTTTCTTACCTGTAACATCATATTTCTCATTATTTCGGATTATTACTACATGGTTATTTTCAATACGCTTATAGGCGTTGATGTCGGCATTGGCATTGGTGATATCCGTAGCAGGATCTACCTCAAAGACGGCATAAATGGCTACATTGCCGTCATCATCATCCGCTTGAGGATCGGGATTCGATTGAGCGGTCGTTTCGTTCATCGGGACCTCGAGTGTGGACAATGTCGTTGCTTGCTCCTCGTCGTTTAGCACCCACTTGACGAACTTGTATCCGTTATGCGGTTTGGCATAGACCGTGACCGTTTCTCCACAAGGTATATGTTCAATCACATAACTCTCGTTAAAGGACATACCTTGTGCCTCGATGTCTCCGTACAGATAATACTCGGGCTCGTGCTCTGTATCAATACTGAGCGAATAGCGCAAAGGACGGTACAGAGCATAGAAAGTCGTATCTTGTGTTATCGCCGTCGCAATGCCTGTCGGATCATCCCAACCGAGGGTTTTATAACAGTCTTCCTTGGGATCAGGTATTTGCTCTTGGGTGAGCACGCTACCGTCTACCACTTCAGCGGTACCAAGAAGCTTATAGTCAAGCCCCAAAAACGTGACAGTCCACGCGAGGATAAAAAGGATAGTTTTCATATTCGTTAGTCATTTAATTTTTTACCGGTGATGTCATATCGTTCGCCATTACGGATGATGATGACGTTTTGATTTTCAAGCACTTTGTACGGACGGTTGTCAGTCGGCTTGAGCACGATAGGCGCTTTGAGTGAACCGAGGTGGCTATCGGCTTCGTAGGCTATTGGCATTGGCGTTGGCGTTAGCTCTTGTCCGTCCATTTCGAAGCGGAGTTCATCTACTCTATCACTTTGGATGGTGATGAAGTAGAGCGGTTCTGTCTCGGCATTGGCATTGGCTATGGCTATTGGCTCAGCTACGGCAGCGAGTTCGCCGCCCACATAAACCATTAATCGTCCATTGTCCTTTGTCCATTGTCCATCGTCCACTTTGGCAATCATGGTCATGTTCGTAGCCGCAGCGGAGTTAGAGAAGGCATTGGCATTGGCATTGGCGTTGGCCTTCTTCGGGCTGTTAGATGATTGGCTGCTCTGCTGGAGGGTGAAGGAGACGGATCCTTCGCCGTAACGGCGCATGAGGTATCCTTCTCCCGGACGGAGCATCGTAAGCGAACCTTCCCACTTGCCATTCTCCGAGAAGACAGCCACGGCATCTTTGGACTTGATGAGGTCGCCGGCTGTCGCATACGAATAGTAGCCGCCCAGCGCTTCGGTCACCGTAGTCGGCTGGTCCAAGAGGCAGGCGACGCTGTTCCATCCTTTTCGGATCGTGAGTTGGCGTTCCTCGCTCGACAAGCGTGTACCATCGACGGTCAGCGCCGGTTTCGCACTGTTAGCATAAACCATGTACATCTGCGCGTAGTTCCAGCGGTTGAGCGGTCCTTGCCATTTAGCGATCGAATCATTGAGCATGAACTGGGCAAAGGTGCGGGAGACGGATGACTTAATCATGTCGCCGGTTTCCCATCCTTGTGCCGCCGGCATAGCCGTATTGAGGATGCCGTTGCCTACCGGTTTGAGGTTGAGGCTGAGCCAGTTCCAACCCTGCTTAACACTGATGAGTTGCGACAGGCCGGCGTAGGCGAAGAAGGCAACCGGTTGCTGCGGTGCATAGCCCTCGATACCGTTCTCGCGGTACTGGATAACGCGCTCGGTGGTGAGGTTATAGACGTTTCCGGTTGATGCCTGCCATAGTTTGAACGACAGCGGTTTGTTGGCGTTCGCCGCATGGCCATAGACGGTGAGATAGACGTAGGACTTGTTGGTGTTCTTATCGAACGAGTTGAAGGCTTGTCCTACCATCTCGCCATCGCAGAAGGCAGCGATGATGTCGTCGTTGGACGTATCAAGCGTGGCACCTTTCTCGGTGTTGAGCGTCACCTGTCCGCGGATAGACATCGATTGGTCGAACCGGCCCTTGTCAACTTCGTCCCACGGACATTCGTTGGTCACCTCTATCTCCAAGAGCAGCGGTTCCGCCAGCCCTTGGTCATCGGTCAGGTAGACGATATGATGGTGCAAGCCGACGGTGAGTTCGGGTTGCACAGTGAAGGTGAGCGTTTTCTCTTCCTTGGCTTCGAGCGTACCCTGCGCCGGCGAAACGGTCATCCACTTCGGCAGATTCTCCACCGTATACTGGCGCGTCATACCGGTGTTGTTGACGATGCGCGCGCTGAACTTATAACTATTCTCGGTATCCGTGATATCAATATGCTGCGAGCGCTCGTTCCATACGATGCTATTGAGGTCGACATAGACGCTCCACATAACAGGCGAGGGGAGCCGGTTGCCGTTGAGGTCTTCGACATCGCGGACGGTGAGATACATCGTTCGCTTGTTGATTTCACGCGGCTGGGATTTGATGTTGATGAGCAGGTCGGACAGCTGGTAATTCCACGTAAAGGGCAGTTTGGTCAGTTGTCCTCTGTCGCGAACAGGCGCGCTGTTGTTCTTGTCCGCCTGCGCCGAGAGGTCGTCCACGAGCAGCGGTTGCTCTTTGTTCACGGTGTTGCCGTTGGCATCCTTGAACACGCGACGGTTGTTCGGCGTATAAACGAGCTCCATCACGCCGCTCGAGTTACGCTTGACTTGCGAGAAGGTGAGGAGGTTAATCAAGCCCATCTCATCTCCGTTCGGGGTCTGGGTGCCGAACTCGCGAACAAGCTCGTTGGACAGCGCCTGCTCGAAGAGGCATACATCGTCGATATGTCCGTCCAATCCCTTGGCGAGCCATACGTTCGTTCCCGATAGCGCACCGGTGTTGATAGCCGGGAAGGAGAGGATGAGTTCGCCGTCCATATAGAGCGAACCGGTATTGAAGGTCTTGCTGATGACGAGCGCACAATGGTGCCATTTGGCGTCGGTGAGGTTCGCCATCGCCGCTACATCCACATCGCCCGCCTTATAGCGGAGCAGTCCGTTAGCGAGCTGTATCTCCATTGTGACGGAGTCGCCCATCGACGTACCGAAGAGGGAGATGGTGTCCGATTCGTTGTTATTGCTGCGGAACCAGCCCATGAGCGTATAGTCCTCCGCCTCGGTACGCGAGAAGAGGGTCGGCTGGAGTCGAACGGGTGCGCCGTTGGCTACGAGCGAGATGCCCTGCGGTTGGGTCCATGACAGTCCTACGGCCGTGAGGGTAGCGCCGGAGGCCAAGTCAAGCATCTTGGAGCCTTGGTTCTCGTTCATCGGATAATAGTCCATCAGCCCGTATTCGTAGCCCGTGAGGCGACGCATGTGGGTGTTGGCGATATCTGCCGGTGTGAGGGCTTTCGTCCATATACGTACCTCCATCATATTGCCGTGGAACGGCTTCTCGCCCTCCAGCCCGCAACCGAGCATCAACGGAGACGCTTCGTTCTGCAAGAGCCAACTGGTGTAGTCATCATCGGTGATATCCTGCGTTCCTGCATAGAAACGAACGGTACTCTCGTCAAAGCTATAGACCATGATGACGCGCGTGAAGTCCGTGGAGGACAGCGGTTGCATCGGTTTGGAGAGGAACTCACGGGTCTTGCCGTCCGAATTCGTAAACAACTTGAGCCTATTATCCGCCGTGAGGATGAAGGCAATCGAGTACTCATCGTTACCGTGGGCAAAGAGGGTCATTTCCCGATTGGCCTCAGCGGGTTTGATGAGCATATCGACGGACAGGCCGGTGATGGCCAATTCACGCAAGGCCTCGCTGGCCGCGTAGTGCCCGTCGTTGCCGTCGAAATAGAGCGAGGTGGTCTGCGTGATACCGGTAGCATTGGTGACGCCAAGAATCTGGAAGTTATTATCCTCGTCGAGCCAGTTACCGGCTATCGGTTCGCTGAACCGCAGTTTGATATCGTCCTC